>NZ_JBRKJK010000012.1:0-127271 GCF_052983295.1 Porticoccus sp. GXU_MW_L64
CATGGCGTCTTGGTTGTAGTTGTATGGTTTGAAGTTTGGCATGGAATGAGTCCTTTATCAGATGCCATATTTTAGCAAAAAACGCCTTGTTTTTAGAGTTTTTCTACACCTTCAACGCCTCAAACACGGGCTAAATAAGTTGGGTGGCTTTTGCGATAAAATGCGAAGCATTGCAAAAGGCGCACAGCTTATTTAGTCCCTGTGCTTTGACTTGTTAAACGCTACTCTCTATTTGGTGACGCTGCGCTACCAGCTAATATACCACCGTCGATATTTAGCTCTATACCTGTTACATACTTTGATTCGTCTGATGCTAGATATAAGGCCGCAAAGGCTACATCTTCAGCAGATCCCATTACACCTAAAGGGATATCTGATGAAATTGCTTTTATTGCATTGGTTCTTTCATCACCCTCTCCAAGCATTGCATCCCACATTGGGGTTAATATAGCGCCGGGGTGTATTGAATTACACCTAATAGGATAACCTTGTTCTGCACAGTAAAGAGCAACCGTTTTACTATGATTTCTAATTGCGGCCTTACTTGCAGCATATGCTGCTGCACCTGGAATGCCAACAATGCCTGATCTTGATGAGAGATTAACGATACTTGCTGATTTAGATAATTTCATGAGTTTAATAGCCGCTTTACAACCCAAGACAGTACCATCTGAATTAACAGCATTCACTTTTTGCCAACTATCAAAATCTAAATTCTCTGGGTCATGTGGCCCACTAGTTTCTAGGAAACCAGTTATACCAGCATTATTAATAAGAATATCGAGTCGCCCATGCTTCTCTAGAATGGTTTCTTGAGCTGCCAACCAATCATTTTGACTAGAAACGTCTAAATGCACATATTCACAGTTTTTGCTGACATTTGATGCAACTGCCTCTCCTTGCTCGTCATTTATATCTGACAGGATAACGAAAGCTCCTTCTTCTACAAATAGCCTTGCAATTGCTTCGCCTATTCCTCTTGCTGCTCCAGTAATGAGTGCAATCTTATTTTCTAATCGCATTCTGATTCCTTATCGTTTAACGCCCAGCTAAGCCGCCGGAACGGAGTTGATTGTTTTGTGCGAGCGTAGCGGTAAAGCACAAAACGAGCAACACAGTGGAGGTCGGATTGAGCTGTTTGTTATGAGCGACTACTCGATCATCTGGCCTATATCTTCGCATGGATCACCACATTTCTGGAGGATAACCAAAATAGTATCGATACTTGGTTCAATTGTTGAAACCCATTCTCCTGATTCGAGCTCTAGCCCGACCTCTAAAGAATGGGCTTGGAATATATTCTTCACCTGACCATCTAGAACCAAATCTATTGCGTGCTTCCAAGTAACATAGTTTTTGAGCTCGTCGGGCGTAACCCTTATCGGCCAATCCATATTTGTTGTAATTGAATAGTAATCGACATTATTACCGCCATTGCTCACCGGAAATTGATCGTCATTGTTTGAGTAGTTTTCGAGATCAATTTTTGGAGGGTAGCTAGAACACCCGACTAAAAACAGTAATATCAAAACTAAAATTGGCTTCATAACTCTCCTTAGCTCATAACAGCTTATTATGAAGCCATGGCTTCTTTTTCCGGCTTCGTTTATTTTGACAACTCCGGTTCTTTTTAACACCATTTCTCTATTTTTTTCAACCACTTAATCACAAACATGACCATTTCCGCATTTTGGGTTCAAGCCGTGGCTTCTTTTGCCCTTGGCTTTGTTTTTCGGGGCCGTCATTCGACAATAAAAATTTATCCCAATAGTTTCAGGTAGTTACCACCAAATCAATATCCAAATTTCCGACAAAAGAAGCCATGGGTTACTTTTTTCTTGCAATAGGATGAAACTCTTACTATAACTGTACATAAATACAGTAAAAAGGTGCCACATGGACGATATCCGCCCTTCTCTGCCTCAAAAGCCCACCAAATTTCTCGACCAGTTAAGCCTTGAAATTCGCCGCCGTGGTTTGAGCCTGCAAACCGAACGAACTTACCTGCACTGGGCAAAGTACTACATTAACTTTCATAAAAAGCGCCACCCTCGCGATATGGGCGCTGCCGAGGTTGAATCATTTCTATCCTACATCAGTGAACAACGCTCGGTTGCAGTGGGTACTCAGCAGGTTGCCCTCAACGCGCTGGTGTTCCTCTACAAGCGCTTTCTTGGCGTTGAGTTGGGCCGCCTTAAATTTTCCTACGCCAGACAACCTCGTCGTGCGCCTGCCGTTTTAAGCCACGCGGAAGTGGTTTCCATATTGTCGCTATTGAAATCACCACACAAATTAATGGTGCAACTGCTTTACGGTTCCGGGCTGCGCCTCAATGAATGCCTGAACTTGCGCATCAAGGATCTGGATTTTGACCAGAAGCAAATTTGCGTTCGGGAAGGCAAAGGACTGAAAGATCGCTTTACTCTATTGCCCAACTCGTTAATCGCAGACTTGAAACAGCAAGTTGACAAGGTAGCCGCCCTGCATCAGTACGACACCAACTGCGGCTTTGGCGAAGTATATATGCCAAACGCGCTATCGCAGAAGTTTCCATCTGCATCACGGGAAACTGGCTGGCAATATCTGTTCCCTGCTACCCGTATTGGCACAGACCCACGTACAGGAGCTCAGCGCAGACATCATTTACACCACACGGTATTGCAAAAACATGTGCGCAAAGCGACAAGGGCCCTAAACTTCAACCGCCGGGTTACCTGCCACACCTTTCGTCACTCTTTCGCCACCCGGCTTTTGGAAACCGGCTACGACCTGCGTCTGATTCAATCGCTGCTTGGCCATGCGGAAATCACCACAACCGAGATTTACCTGCACGTTGTGCGCAACCGCGCCGACGCCATTCGCAGCCCGGTAGATTAAGGCTCTCGCCCCTATGTATCCCCCATCATTGCCCGTATAATTGCCCGCTTACTTTTTAACACCCCAGATTTTTATACTCACAACTCTGGGCAGACGGCAGAACAGAAGCGATGCAACAGCAATACAATCCCGAATCCATCGAACAGCAAGTCCAACAATACTGGGCCGACAATCAGTGCTTTGAAGTCAGCGAAGACCCAAGTCGCGACAAGTATTACTGCCTCGCCATGTTCCCTTACCCCAGCGGACGCCTGCACATGGGTCATGTGCGCAATTACACCATCACCGATGTGATCTCCCGCTACCAGCGCATGCAGGGCAAAAACGTACTACACCCCATGGGTTGGGACGCCTTTGGCCTGCCGGCGGAAAACGCTGCCATCGCCAACAACACCGCTCCCGCCAAGTGGACCTACAGCAATATCGGCCATATGAAGGGCCAGTTGCAGGCACTGGGCTTCGGTTTTGACTGGACCCGCGAGCTGGCCACCTGCGCGCCGGATTACTACAAGTGGGAACAATGGTTCTTCACTCGCCTGTACGAAAAGGGTTTGGTGTACAAAAAAATGGCCACAGTGAACTGGGACCCGGTGGACCAGACCGTACTGGCCAACGAGCAGGTTATCGACGGTCGCGGCTGGCGCTCCGGGGCGCTGGTAGAACGCAAGGAAATTCCCCAGTGGTTTATCAAAATCACCGACTACGCCGAGCAACTACTCAACGATTTGGAGACACTGGAAAGCTGGCCAGAGCAAGTCAAAACCATGCAGCGCAACTGGATTGGCAAAAGCCGCGGCGTGGAGATGACTTTTGACTTGTCCACAGAGGTTGCAGGTGGCGCCAGCGGCGAAAAAATAGCCAGCTTTGATGTGTACACCACCCGCCCGGACACCCTGATGGGTGTTACCTACGTATCCATTGCCGCCGAGCACCCCATCAGCCTGGAACTGGCAAAAGACAACCCTGAGCTGGCCGCCTTTATCAAAGAGTGCAAGTCCCAATCCGTGGCGGAAGCGGATATGGCCGCCATGGAAAAGAAAGGCATGGATTTGGGCCTGAAAGCCATTCACCCCATTACTGGCCGCGAAGTGCCGGTGCTGGTGGCCAACTATGTATTGATGGATTACGGCACCGGCGCGGTAATGGCCGTTCCCGCCCACGACCAACGGGACTGGGAATTTGCCACCAAAATGGACCTGCCCATCGAGCAGGTGATTGCTCCAGCCAATAACGAAGACATTGACTTAAGCAAGCAAGCCTTTACTGACAAAGGCATATTGGTTAACTCCGGCGAATTTAACGACTTGCCATTTGACGCCGCCTTCGACGCCATTTCCACCAAACTGGTGGCGCTTGGCAAAGGCTGTGTCACCACCAATTACCGGCTGCGCGACTGGGGCGTATCCCGCCAGCGCTACTGGGGCTCGCCCATTCCCATGTTTAATACCGCAGACGGCTGCGAAATTCCCGTGCCCCTGGAAAAACTGCCCGTACTGCTGCCGGAAGACGTGGAAATGGACGGCGTGCACTCCCCCATCAAGCAGGACCCGGAATGGCGCAAGGCAGAGCACAACGGCCAGCCGGTAGAACACGAAACCGACACCTTCGACACCTTTATGGAGTCCAGCTGGTACTACGCCCGCTACACCTGCCCCAACTACGAACAGGCCATGCTCAACCCGGACGCCGCCAACTATTGGCTGCCGGTGGATCAGTACGTGGGCGGTATCGAGCACGCCATCCTGCACCTGCTGTATGCCCGCTTCTTCCACAAACTGATGCGCGACGAAGGCCTGGTGAACAGCGACGAGCCTTTCAAACGCCTGCTGTGTCAGGGCATGGTGCTGGCGGAATCGTTTTATAAAGGCAACCCCGATGGCAGCAAAACCTGGGTGAATCCGGTAGACGTAACTCTGGAAAAAGACGACAAGGGTGCCACAGTAAAAGCGGTAGAAACCGCCAGTGGCGACGAGCTGCAAGTGGGCGGCACCATTAAAATGTCGAAGTCGAAAAACAACGGCATCGACCCGCAAACCGCCGTCGACCAGTACGGTGCCGATACCGTGCGCCTGTTTACCATGTTCGCCGCACCGCCGGAGCAAACCCTGGAGTGGCACGACTCCGGCGTGGAAGGTGCCAGCCGCTTTTTGCGCCGTTTGTGGAAAAACGCCCAGGAACACCTGGCCAAAGGTGAAACAGCCGCGCTGAATGTAGGTGCATTAACAGACACACAAAAAGACCTGCGCCGCAAAACCCACGAAACCATTGCCAAAGTCAGCGATGACTACGGCCGCCGCCAGACCTTTAACACCGCCATCGCCGCGGTAATGGAATTGATCAACGAGGTCAGCAAATTCAGCGACGATTCCGAACAGGGCCTGGCGGTAGAGCGGGAAGCCCTTGAAGCCGCGGTTCTGCTGCTGGCCCCGGTTGCACCCCATACCAGCCATGTGCTGTGGAACGCCTTCGGCCACAACGGTGCCGTAATCGACGCACCCTGGCCCAGCCACGACCCAGCCGCCCTGGTGCGCAGCAGCATCGAAATGGTGGTACAGGTAAACGGCAAAGTGCGCGCCAAACTCTGTGTGGCCGCCGATGCCAGTCCGGACAGCATCATCGACCTGGCCAAAAGCGATGCCAACGTGCAGAAATTCCTGGCAGGCAAAGAGATCAAGATGTGCAAAGTGATTCCGGGTAAACTGGTGACTTTCGGAGTGAAAGGATAGGTAACAGGACGCGCTTTGCGCTACAGGACGGCCGCTCTGCGGCCTACAGCTGACAGCAGACTTTCCTGTAAGCGCGAAGCGCGCCCTGTAGCTGGCGCAGCCAGCGTGCTGTAATCTGTAACCTAGCCCACGAAATTGGAAATATCCGCAAATGCATAAATTCATTACCTACTGCCTGGTTATATCCTCGCTGCTGCTGAGCAGCTGCGGCTGGCAGCTGCGCGGCGGGCTGGACGCCAGTGAGCTGGAAAGTATTCACGTGCGCTCCGCCATGCCTCACAGCGGCTTTGCCCGGTTGCTGAAAAACGATTTGCTCAGCCAGGGTATTCGTATTCCGGAGCAGGCAGAGGACGCGCAATATCAGGTTGTGGTGGTTCGCGAAAACAGCGACAGCCGCACCGCCAGCATCACCAGTAGCGCCCGTGCCGCAGAGCAAACCGTGGTGGAGGAAATTACTGTCACAGTGCTGGCTGGCAATGGCGACACTGTGTTGCCCAACACCGTTTTGCGCGCCGAGCGCTCCCTGGACTTTGACGAAAACCAGATTATCGGCAAGGCCGACGAGCTGGAACTGGTGCAGCAGGAATTGCTGTCCGACCTGGTGCGCCAATTGACTCGCCGCCTGCAAGCGCTCTCCAACGGTCAGTAAGCCGCCGTGAAGATCAAACCGGAACAGCTCTCCCGTCACCTGCAACAGCTGGCACCGGTGTATCTGGTGTTTGGCGAAGAACCACTGCTGGTACAGGAAGCCTGCGACGCCATTCGCACCGCCGCTCGCGCCCAGGGGTTTAACGAGCGCGAGCTGTTCCACGGCGAAGCGGGTTTTGACTGGAACCAGTTGCTCAGCGAAGCCAACAGCCTGTCTCTGTTTGCGGACAAAAAAATCCTCGAACTGCGCATTCCCACCGGCAAACCCGGCGACAAGGGCAGCAAGGCCATTCAGGAATACTGCCAGAACGCCAGCCCGGACAACCTGCTGCTGGTGATCGCCCCCAAGCTGGACGCCGCCACCCAGCGCGGCAAATGGGTAAAAGCGCTGGATAATACCGGCGTGTTGGTACAAACCTGGCCGGTGCCCGCCAATCAGCTGCCCCGCTGGATTGGCCAGCGCCTGCAAGCGGCTGGCATTAATGCCAGCTCACAGGCCATTGACATTCTCGCCGACCGGGTGGAGGGCAACCTGCTGGCAGCGGTGCAGGAAATTGAAAAACTCAAACTGCTGGCCAGCGATGCTGAGGTGGACGCTACCACCATGTCTACCGTGGTGGCAGACAGCGCCCGCTACAATGTATTTACCCTGGTGGACAAAATTCTGCTGGGCGATGCCCAAAGCGCCGCCCGCACTCTCCGTGGTTTGCGAGAGGAGGGCTCGGAACCGCCAGTAATTCTCTGGGCCCTGAGCCGGGAAATTCGCATTCTGCTAAAAGCCAGCGATGCCCACCGCAACGGCGAACCCCTGGAGCGAGCCCTGAAAAGTGCCGGCGTGTGGGACAAACGCCAGCCGCTCTATAAGCAAGCCCTGCGCCGCCTGCAAGGGCCACAACTGCGCGCCATGCTGCGCTTGTGCCGCAATACCGACCAGGCCATTAAAGGTCTGGGTGGCGACGACCCCTGGCAAAATCTCACTGAACTGACGCTAAACCTGTCCGGCACCCCAGCGCTGTCTGGCACAACTATCAAGTTGGCGGTGACACCATGACCATCCCGGGTGCCGCTTTGCTCTACCCTGGCTACGGCGCTGTGTCATCCTGAGCTCAGCCTCCCCTGTCATCCTGAGCTCAGCCTCCCCTGTCATCCTGAGCGCAGCGAAGGATCTCATAGCTCAACAGCACCAAGAGATTCTTCGCTACGCTCAGAATGACGTAAAGTCGGGAACCCTTACTGCTTTGGAGGTACTAAGGTGTCACGATCCGGAGACACTGAATGCCCTTAAAAACTATCCTTGCCGCCCTTGCTATTGCCTTTGCCAGCGTCAGCAACGCAGAAACAACCTACCAGAGCGGCAACCAGCAAGTGCAACTGCTGGAGCTCTATACCTCTGAAGGCTGCAGCAGTTGCCCGCCGGCAGACCATTGGCTGTCGCGCCAGCAGCAACACCCCGGCCTGTGGCAGCAGTTCGTGCCGGTGGCTTTTCACGTGGCTTACTGGGACTGGATTGGCTGGCAGGACCCGTTCGCCAGCGAGCAGTTCGACAAGCGCCAGCGCAACTACGCCCGCAGCGGGGCGGTGGGTAATGTTTACACACCCGGGTTTTTACTCAATGGCCATGAATGGCGCGGCTTCTTTCAGCATGAACGCACCCTGCCCAAGGCACTACAAAAGGATGTGGGCAATTTGCAGCTGACCGTTGATGGCAAGGAATTTCAGGCCCGTTTCGACGGCAAAAGCGGCCAGCGGCTGAATATCGCCATTCTCGGTATGGAGCTGAGTAGCCGGGTGACCAAAGGCGAAAATCGCAACAAGACCCTGGAGCACGACTTTGTGGTGGTGGGCTTTGGCAGCTATAACGCAAAACAGGGCAGCTGGAGTGGCAGGCTGCCGATGATAATGAACGAGGCCCGGCGCTACGGTATTGCCGCCTGGGTGACTGATGGCAAATCTCAACAGCCTGTTCAGGCGTTGGGAGGGGAATACAACCCGTAACTATCTCCGTCATTGCGAGGGAGCGCAGCGACCGCGGCAATCTCCATCATCAGGCGCGATCTGGACGAGATTGCCGCGTCACCTACGGTTCCTCGCAATGACGGAACATTCTTACCAAGAGCCAACCTACACCAATTCCGGTGATATTAGCCAACAAATCAAGCCACTCCATTGAGCGGTAGCCGGTCATCCCTTGCAGTAGCTCTATCAAAATTCCATAAGTCAGCAATATCAGGGCCAGACGCCACCGGGGGCGGGTGACAAACCACCCCCACCAACCGAGAACAAACAGGTATACATAGGCCACTGCGTGGCTCACTTTGTCTTGATGGGGAAACCGCAGTTCCCCATCCGGCATGGGCATCAGGGACAGCGCTGTAATCAGCAACAGTGAGCCACCAAACGCCAGACGACAAAAAATACTTCCGGGAAGGAAAATCCGTTTCACCAATTGAGCTCTTTGCTGTTGAGTCGCTTATCCAGCGCCTGCAAACGCTCTACCGTACCAATATCAAACCAGTGGCCGTGATACGACTGGCCGCTCACTGTTCCAGCGGCCATGGCCGGACGCAACACATCCCACAAGGGAAAAGCGGACTGTGATGGCTGATAACTGGCAAAACTCTGTGGCCGCAGCAGGCTGATACCACTAAATGTAAAGGTACGCTGCCCCGACCCATCCGGATAGTTGACCCGTTGCTGGCCATCCATCACAAAATCCCCCTGGGGATGCTGGGCCGGGTTGGGTACCAGTACCAGGTGAGCCTGCTCATCCTGCGCCAGGCCCCGCTGCGCCAATTGCCTAAATGGAAAGTCTGTCCAAATATCGCCATTCAATACCAGGAAAGGTTGCTCACCCAGCAATGGCAACGCAGCGTAAATACCACCGCCGGTTTCCAGGGGTTCACTTTCCGGCGACCACTGCACCTGTACCCCGTAGCGGCTGCCATCGCCCACATAATCCTGAATTTGCTGACCCAGCCAGGCGGTGTTGATCACCAATTCGGTAACCCCCGCTGCCGCCAAACGCTCTAGATGATATTCAATCAACAGCTTGCCACCGGCTGGCAGCAGCGGCTTTGGCGTGGTGTCCGTCAGTGGCCGCATACGTTTGCCGTAGCCCGCCGCCAGAATCATGGCTTTCATGGAAACCACTCCCTATTCCCCGGCGGATTGCCAGTCCTTGTACCAAGGGTGCTGAGGCAGCGCAGGCAATACTCGCTGACGGAACCACTGGCCAAAGGCCGCCAGCTCCGAATAGCGCTCGCTCACTTCAAGGGTATAGCGAATCACCAGTGGCAAATCCTTGAGATAGCCGTGCTTGCCATCCCGCAGTGACAGGCGGGCAAAAATACCCAGCACTTTGATATGGCGCTGCAGACCCATCAGGTCGAACCAGTGCAAAAACTGCTGATCGCTGACACCCTGCAACTGCCCTTTCTCGCGCAGCTGCCCAGCGTACATCAGTGCTTGCTGCTCAACCCAGTCCTGCTGCTGCATTTGGTAACAGTCCTTGAGAATGGACACCAGGTCGTAAGTCACCGGGCCAATTACCGCGTCCTGAAAATCAATGACGCCTACCCGGTCGTCGGGCAATACCATCAGGTTGCGACAGTGATAGTCCCGATGCACCACCACCTGAGGCTGTTCAAGGGCGTTGCCGATAAGTACTTGCTCCACCTGCTGAATCAGCTCGCGCTCATCCGGGCGCAATTCCAGATGCAGCAACTCCCCCAAAAACCAGGTGGGAAACAGCCCCAGCTCACGGGACAGCAAACCCTCGTTGTATTGGGGGAATATCTGTGGCTGAGGTGTCAGGGCCTGTATCTTCTGCAGGGTTTGCAGCGCGGCGGCATAGCAGGATTGGGTGCAATCCTGGGCGTAAAGCTGATCGCCAAAATCCTCAATCAGCAAAAAGCCGTTGTGGTAATCCACCGCGTAAATCTGCGGCGTATAAATATCACAGTCCCGAAATACCAGCGCCTTGCTGACAAAAGCCGCGCTGTCTTCCCATTGCGGCGGCGCCCACACCGCCAGCAACGACGGCTGGGTGTTAAGGCGAAAATAGCGCCGAAACCCGGCATCCCCACCGAGAGGCGACAAGGTCAATTCTCCTTGCAGCCAGGCCGACGCGGGAAGGTAATCGAGCAGCCAGTTTTGCAGGGCTTTTGTATCTGGTTGTGGAGACATTGAGGGTTCGCCGTTTAACGAGGGCAATGATTTTACCCTTTCAACAACAAAAGCCGCCACACTTGAATTGAAGATCCGAGGCGAGGTGTGCTTTTCCAGACCGTCTGCGGCAGGGATGCCGCAGAAGAGCCTACAAGGACGTATTGACGGCGTGTCTGGAAAAGCACACCTCGCCTCGGATCGCTACCCAAACTAAATGTCCACCATCCCCCCACTGTTACGTTACAATGCCCGCTTGCCGTACCAATAACAAAACAACACCCATGCCCCCAGCCAATTCCCGAATGAAAAACCACCGCCGCACGCCTCTGCACAACGCACTCACCCGCTATCGCATGAGCCTGTTGGCCACCGCCGCTATCGCACTACCCAGTGCAGCTGAACAAGTGGTGGAATGGGATTGCCAACCCAACGAAAAAGGCGATGGCTGGGACTGCCGGCAAATCAGCAAACAAGTGGGCGGCAAACAACTGCCTGCCCATATAGCCGCAGAGTTGGCATCGCTGACAACAGCGGGAACCCCGCTGATGCAACGGCTGGGTTGGGTGGAAAAAGATCAACTCAGCGAACAACAGCAGGCCCAGATAGCCGCCGGCTGTTGCGGCATGTACATCGCCCCCGGCGACCCGGCCAAACGCCAGCAAAACCCGGACACAGCACCTGTACACGTCAAAGCAGACTGGCAGCAGGAAGCCCACGAACTCATCAGTCTGAAAGGCAATGTGGAAATCACCCAGGGCAACCGCAACCTGATCAGCGACAATGGCGTGATTGACGCCCCCAACAACATCGCCGAGTTTCACGGCAACATCCGCATCAGCGAGCCCAATCTGCTACTGATGGGAGACAGCGCCAAACTCAACCTGGAATCCGGCGCTGTGGACGTAAGCAACGCCGCCTTTGTGTTTCCGCAAGCCCAGGTGCGGGGCACCGCCGACAAACTGACTCGCAGCGACGAAGCCAATTTCCGCATTGAAGACGTCACCTACACCAGCTGCCCCCCGGACAGCAACGCCTGGCAACTGGTAACCGGCTCCGTGGATGTGGATACCGAAAAAAACACCGCCACCGCCCGCAACGTGCGCATTGAAGTCAAAGACATTCCCATCGCATACCTGCCCTGGATACGCTTCCCGCTGGGGGACGAAAGCCAGACCGGGCTGCTGTTCCCCAACCTGGGCGTTGGTGGCCGCAATGGGCTGGACTTCTCCGTGCCCTACTACATCAGCCTGGCGGACAACTACGACCTGACCCTGACCCCGCGCTATATCCAGGAGCGCGGCAATATGATTGAAGCCCAATTCCGCCACCTGTCCAGCTGGGGGCGCACGGAGATCAACGCATCCTGGCTGGGGGAAGACCAGGGGGGCGAAGCCAACAACGACCTGGAAACCATCGAAATTGGCGAAGACCGCTGGTGGCGCAACCTGCAACACAACGGCGCCTTCGCGCTGGGTGACGGCACCTTTACCACCGAAGTGGATTACACCAAAGTCAGCGACAACCTCTATATTCGCGACCTGGGCATCAACACCCTGGACGAAGACGAAAGCAGCACCCACCTTCAGCAAAAACTGGAGCTGGGTTACAACACCGACCACTGGGAATTCAGCTTTAAAGGCGAACAGTTCCAAACCATCTTTACCGACCCTGAGCAGCCGTTAAGCGAGCCCTACAAACAACTGCCAAGAATTGATGCTAACGGAACCTACAGTCTGGGTGGCGGAGTTTCTCTAACGCTAAACCACCATGCTGTTGCCTTCGAACACAGTAATGACTCACCAGATGTAGATAGCAATTTAGTGCCCTTCCCAACCGGCAACCGCGCTCGTGTTGACTGGGGTCTGGAATGGGCCAATCAGTGGCAGTGGGGGTTTTTCACACCGGGGGTAGAACTGCGCCATATCAGTTACAACCTGGATGAAAACCTTGGCCCCATTGCTGACACATCGCCCTCTGCCAGTGCGCCGCTGGCCTATCTGGATACCGGCTTGTTCTTTGAACGCCAAAAAGAATCTGGCACCCAAACCTTAGAACCACGCTTATTTCTGCTGTACGCCGAACAGGAAGACCAGGACGAGCTGCCCGACTTCGACACCAGCGAACAGACCTTCGGCTTTAGCTCCCTGTGGCGCAAAGACCGTTTTAGCGGCGGCGACCGCCTGGGCGACAGCAAGCAAGCCAGTTTTGGCCTGACCTCCCGCTTTATCGACAGCAATGGCCGCGAATGGCTGAGCGCCAGCATTGGCCGAATATTCTACTTTGAAGACCGCCGCACCACCCTTAACCAGGTGCTGACCGGTACCGTGCTGGACAATCCGGTGCAGGAACTGGACAGCAACGGCAACGGCCTGGTGGATGAGGGCGATGCCCTGGTCAACGAGCGCACACTGGTGGACCTTAACAACCTGACCCGCAACAGCTCCCCCATTGCAGCGGAGCTCAACTGGCGCATCAGCGACCGCTGGCAATTTCTCGGCGACACCACCTGGGATACCGACCTGGATCGCATCGACCGGGGCAGCGTGGGCCTGCGCTACAACGATGGCAACAACCGCCTTTTTAACCTGGGCTACCGCTACACCCGCAACACCGCACGAGTAGTGCGCAGCCCCGCCGACCCCGGTTTTAGCTTCCTGCAGGACCAGAACATCAAACAGGGGGACATTTCCACCGTTTACCCCCTGCGCGGCAATTTCAGCCTGATTGCCCGCTGGAACTACGACTTTACCAACAGCCGCAACCTTGAAACCTTCGCCGGAGTGGAATACAACAGTTGCTGCTGGCGCACCAGCATCGTGGCACGCCGCTGGATTCGCCGCGACGACCTGCGCCTGCTGCCCAGCAGCAATCTGGACGAAGACGAAGGCATCTTCTTCCAGATACAGCTAAAAGGGCTAGCGGGAACCAGCAGCAAAGTGGACGATCTACTGGAAGAAGGCATTTACGGCTACCGACCCCCGGAATAAGAAAGTAACGGCAAGAGCGACAGAATGATGAAAACCATGAGCAAAAAACACGTTTTAGGCACATTGGCACTGACCACTGCCATCACAACGGCGACCCTGTGTCACGCCGAACCGGTATTTTTAGACCGCACCGTGGCCATTGTTGGCGACAATGTGGTGATGCAGAGCGAGCTGGATAACCGCGTCAAAGACATCATGCAACGCCTGCAACAGCAGCCCAATATCAATCTGCCGCCGGAAGCGGAGCTGAAAAAACAAGTGCTGGATCAGTTGGTGGACGAACGCCTGATTCTCAATTTTGCCGAGCGCAGCGGCGTGCGCATCAGCGACCAGCAGATCAATCAGCACCTGCAAACCCTGGCATCGCGCCAGGGTTTGACCCTGGATCAACTGGTGGAAGTGGTGCATCAAAATGGCGACAGCCTCGCCGACCTGCGCCGCAACATTCACGACCAACTGGTTATCCAGACCATTGACCAGCAGGCCATTAAAGCCGGCATCCCCGTATCCCTGCAGGAAATTGAGCAACTGATGGCATCAGAAGAAGGCCAGGCCACCACCTCCGCCAGTTACCAGATCGGCCATATTCTGTTGCCACTGGCCTCCGCCGCCAGTAAGGAAGAATTGGCCAGCGCCATGGAAAACGCCAAAAACCTGGTGGGGCAATTGCGCGAAGGCGCCAGCTTCCAACAATTTGCCGTCAACCACTCCAAGGGCCCCAATGCCCTGAAAGGCGGCGACCTGGGCTGGAGAAAGCCCATTCAACTGCCAGAGAAATTCCGCCCGGTGGTAAAAGACATGGAAGTTGGCGGCATTTCAGACCCCATACGCAGCGATGCCGGCCTGCACATTCTGAAAGTGCACGACCGCAAAGGCGGCGAGCCGCAAATGATGCTGCAACAGCACAAAGTGCGCCACATTCTGGTAAAAACCAACGCCATTCGCGACGACGAAGCGGCCTACAACCAGCTCAATGAACTGCGCCAGCGGGCCACCGATGGCGAGGCCTTTGCTGACCTGGCCAAAGAATTCTCCGAAGACCCGGGCAGCAAGCAACAGGGCGGCGACATCGGCTGGGCCACCGTGGAAGAAGGGCAACTGGTGCCGGAGTTTCTGCAGATGATGTCATCGGTTGAATTGAATGAAGTCAGCTTTCCGTTCCGCAGTCAATTTGGCTGGCATATCCTGGAAGTGACTGAACGCCGCGAAAAAGACTTCGGTAAAGTGGCCATGCAAAACCGCTTTATGGAAGCCATACAAAACAGCAAATTCGACGAAGAAAAAGCCATCTGGCTACAGGAAATGCGCAGCGATCACTACATCGAGTTAAAACTGTAATGACCCTGCGCTTGGCCATTACTCCCGGCGAGCCCGCCGGGATTGGGCCAGATTTATTGATCCAGCAGATTCAATCTGGCTCAGCCCACGAACTGGTTGCGGTTGCCGACCCAACCCTGCTGCAACAGCGCGCTACCACTCTCGGTCTGCCGCTGACACTGCGCGACCCACAAGGCGAGCCACTGGCACCCGGCGAACTGGCCATCCACCCCATCAGACTACATGCCCCATGCACACCGGGGCAGCTGAATGCAGACAATTCCCCCTATGTGCTTGAGTGTTTGCAACAGGCAACAACTGGCTGCACACAGGGATATTATCAGGCATTGATTACCGGCCCGGTACACAAGGGCGTAATCAACGATGCGGGCATTGCCTTCTCCGGCCACACGGAATTTTTGGCGGCACAAACCAACACCGACAAAGTAGTGATGATGCTGGCCACCGAAGGTCTGCGAGTGGCTCTGGCCACCACTCACCTGCCACTGAGTGAAGTGCCTGGCGCTATCACCGGGGAGTTGCTGGAACAGATCATCACCATTCTGCACCGCGACCTGAAGCAGAAATTTGGCCTGACCCTGCCCCATATTCTGGTGTGCGGCCTGAACCCTCACGCCGGCGAAGGCGGCCATCTGGGACGGGAAGAAATCGACATCATCGAACCCACTTTGGACAAGCTGCGACAACAGGGCATCAACCTCACCGGCCCCCTGCCCGCCGACACCCTGTTTACCCCCAGGCACCTGGAATCCGCCGATGGGGTATTGGCCATGTATCACGACCAGGGTTTACCGGTACTGAAATACAAAGGCTTTGGTGCCGCCGTAAATATCACCCTGGGCCTGCCCATCATTCGCACCTCCGTAGACCACGGCACCGCCCTGGACCTTGCCGGCACCGGCAAAGCCGACTGCGGCAGCCTGCAGACTGCGATAGAATATGCGGCAAAGTTGGCCAATACGTCATCCTGAGCGCAGCGAAGGAACTCTTTGTTTATTAAACCGGCAACTTTATAGGTTGCGTTTAATAATGCGGCACAAGGATGTGCCGCCGCTGGCGAAGCCAGCGCAAGCTCAATAAAATCAAGCACTTCCGCGCAAGTGCGTTACTTTCTTTTATGTGAAAGTTATTGAGCGCGCGATACAAAAGGCAGGACGCCTTTTGTATTGCCGGGTTAATAGCCACCAATAAGATCCTTCGTTGCGCTCAGGATGACATGGATATTTAGCCTGGCTGCCTAACCAAGTCAGTTTCCGGTGTTGCTTTTCTGAACCGCCGACAGCATGGATGCTGTCGACGAGCACACATGGACGTGCTTGCTGCGTGTTCAGAAAAGCAACACCGGAAACTGGCGGCTACGAAGTACCAAAGGAACAGACTTGCCCAAACCTCGCCACACCGACCTCACAGACCACCGCGCCCGCAAACGCTTTGGCCAGAACTTTCTGGTGGACGACAATATCATTGAAAAAATCGTCGCCGCCATTCACCCTAAAGACGGTGACAACCTGATTGAGATTGGCCCTGGCCAGGGGGCATTGACGCGACCACTACTGGAACACTGTCCGCAACTGCAAGTGGTGGAACTGGACCGCGACCTGGCGGCCCTGCTCACCGACAAATTCCACGGCTACCCGGAATTTAAGCTCCATCAGGGGGATGCCCTGAAAACCGACTTCCTGCAATTCAAGCGCAGCGAAGCACCCCTGCGCATTGTCGGCAACCTGCCTTACAACATCTCCACGCCGCTGATTTTTCACCTGCTGAGCTACGCAGGCAACGTCAGCGATATGCACTTTATGCTGCAGAAAGAAGTAGTGGATAGATTGGCCGCCAGCCCCGGCGACAAAACCTATGGCCGCTTGACGGTGATGGCTCAATACCACTGTCGAGTGGAACCGCTGTTTGTGGTGCCGCCGGGCTCATTCCACCCGGCGCCCAAAGTGCAATCCGCCATTGTTCGCCTGTTGCCTCACAAACAACTGCCGTTTATTGCCAGAGACCCAAAACTGCTGCAGCAATTGGTCAGCGCCTGCTTCCAGCAACGCCGCAAAACCCTGCGCAACAGCCTGAAACACTTTGCCAGCAGCGAACAACTGGCTACACTGGAAATCGACTTAAGCCTGCGACCGGAAGTATTGGCGGTTAAAGACTTTGTGCAGCTTTGTAATGACCTACAAAGCCCCTGTAGGGCGGATTAGGCGCAGCCGTAATCCGCCAAGTTGGTAGTAAGAGTTATGACCGATTGCCCAATAAAAATAACTGTCAAAACCGAATACCTGGCCAACCAATCCCAGCCGGAACAGAGCCGCTACGCCTTCGCCTACCACATCACCATAGCCAACCTCGGCGACGAGAGTGTGCAACTGCTGTCCCGCCACTGGCACATCACCGACGGCAACAACCAGCGCCAGGAAGTTCAGGGCATTGGCGTTGTGGGTGAACAGCCCCAGATCAGCCCCGCCACCAGTTACCACTACACCAGCGGCGTAATCCTGGAAACCCCGGTGGGGACCATGGCGGGCAGTTATCAGATGACTACTCCAGATAGCGACACCTTTAACGCCACCATCCCACTGTTTGTATTGGCGGCACCGGGAGCGGTACATTGACCATAGCCGTAGGGTGGATTAGCGCAGCGTAATCCACCAAAACTCTATGGCCAATAACATGGTGGATTACGCTGCGCACGTTCCACCCAAAGAAAGCACCCTACAAAGTGTTGGAAATACTGCATGGCTATTTATGCTGTTGGTGATTTGCAAGGCTGCCTAAAGCCTTTAAAAAAGCTGCTAAAAAAAGTCGACTTTGACCCCACAAAAGACCAACTCTGGGCCGCTGGCGATGTGGTTAATCGCGGTCCAAAATCCCTGAAAACCCTGCGCTACTTGCACAAAATGGGCGACGCCTTTCGCATGGTGCTGGGCAACCACGACCTTCACCTGCTGGCAGTGGCATCTGGAGCCTCGAAACTGCGCCCCAAAGACACGTTGCAAGATATCCTCGACGCCCCGGACCGGGAGCAGCTCATACACTGGCTGCAACAGCAACCCTTGCTGATCCACGATCAAGGCTACTGCCTGGTTCACGCAGGCATCCCGCCAAAGTGGAGCATCAAAAAAGCCAAACGCCTAGCGGCAGAAGTGGAAGCGGTGCTGCGCAGCCCCAACCCCAAACCGTACTTTGAAGCCATGTACGGCAACACCCCGGCCAAATGGTCAAAACACCTGGAAGGTATGGAACGCCTGCGGGTAATCACCAACTACCTCACCCGCATGCGCTTCTGCACCGCCAAAGGCAAACTGGAACTGACCCAAAAACTCGGCCCCAAACAAGCCCCCAAAGGCTACGCTCCCTGGTTCTTCCACGAACACCGCAAAGCCGCCCATGACAAAATCCTGTTCGGCCACTGGGCCGCCCTGGAAGGGCAAGACTGCGGCAGCAACCTCTACCCCCTGGATACCGGCTGCGTGTGGGGCGGCAAGTTGCGGATGATGCGCTTGGGAGACGAAGCGGTGTTTGAGGTGACCTGTGACTGTAACCCTTAACTGTCATCCTGAGCACGGCGATCCAGAGACTTTAAAGACACTGGATTGCCACGCTTCGCTCGCAATGACGGCTTGGGATGTTCTACGGCTGACGGTCTAAAGGCCGACCTACTCTGTGCGCCCATAATGATCATCAAAACGCACAATATCGTCTTCACCCAGATAAGAACCGGATTGCACTTCGATAAGCTCCAACGGAAATTTACCGGGGTTTTTCAACCGATGGGTTGTACCCAATGGGATATAGGTGGATTGGTTTTCAGACACTAAAAATTCTTCCTCGCCCTTTGTCACTAACGCGGTGCCTTTTACAACGATCCAGTGCTCTGCACGGTGGTGGTGCATTTGCAAACTCAATTCCGCGCCGGGATTGACGACGATGCGTTTTACCTGAAAGCGCTCGCCTTCGTCGATTGAATCGTAGTTACCCCAAGGCCGATAGACTTTGCGGTGGTTGTTAAGCAGCTCACTGGCACTGGCCTTCAACTGCTCTACAACGGCTTTTACCTCCTGGGCGCTGTCGCGGGCAGCAACCAGAGTGGCGTCCACCGTATCCACAACAATCACATCGTCAAGGCCAACAGTGGCCACCAGCTTGTCGCCAGAGCGTACCAGGCAATTTTTACTGTTGTGGAAAATGGCTTCGCCAGACGCATTATTGCCCTGGGTATCTTTATCACACACATCCCAAAGCGCCGCCCAGGAACCCAGATCACTCCAGCCGCAATCCAACGGCACCACGCGAATGCTATCTGCCTTTTCCATCACCGCGTAATCGATAGAATCGCTGGGAGAACTGAGGAAAGCCTGCCGTTCCAAACGAACAAAATCCAAATCTTTGCTGGCACACTCCAGTGCCTGTTGACAGGACGCAAGTATCTCGGGATTGTGCTTTTTTAGCTCTTCCAAGTAACGGCTAGCGCGGAATAAAAACATGCCGCTGTTCCAGTAGTAATTACCGCTGTCGACATAATTCTGAGCCTTCTGATGGTCGGGCTTCTCAACAAATTCAGCCACTTCAAATGCATCGCCATCTGCGTTACCCGCTCGAATATAGCCATAGCCAGTTTCTGCACAAGTGGGCACAACACCAAAGGTTACCAAACTGCCCGAATCAGCCAAGGGCACGGCAGCGGCCACGGCTTTTTGAAAGGCCGCCTTGTGTGTGATGACATGATCGGCAGGCAGCACCAACAACAGGGGGTCGTCGCCATTCAACGTCTGTGAATGCAGTGCAGCAGCGGCAATGGCCGGTGCCGTGTTTCGGCCTTCCGGTTCCAGCAAAATCCCCTGATGGGAAACACCCATCTCACGCAATTGTTCGGCGACCAAAAAACGGTGATCTTCACCACAAATAATAACCGGGTTAGCCACATGGCCGCCTAATCGATCTACCGTCCCTTGCAGCATGGTGCACTCACCATCGAGCTTTAAAAACTGCTTGGGATAGCCCTGCCGAGACAGTGGCCACAAGCGACTGCCGGAACCACCGCATAGAATAACCGGTAAAACCTTATTGTTAGCCACCACGACCCAGCTCCTTTACTGTTTTGTTATTTGTTGAGTACAACACTATCAAAATATAGCTTGAAATTATTCTCCGGTCGTACTGCAAACCAAACCAGTTGCCCTACTCTGCTTATATTCATCAGCCGATGTTCAGGTGCATTTTTTATATCTTTTAACGCAATGGAGAATTCATTGAAGCCCGGATTCACCGTTAATGATCGATTAAATCGATCGTTGTAGTGATTGTTGTGCAGTTCATCATTGATTCTGAGAACAATATTCACAGGCCCATTTTCTTTGGAAAAAACTCGAAAATACAGCTGTGAATAACCACTCCAATCCGGGTAAGGGTAGATCAGTTTCCATCCAGGCCAAACGTCCGTATTGGAGAAAGAGACCTCTAACATTTTACGACTGTGAAAAGCCCCGCTGGATGGCGCCATCTCAATTACTCTGACCGAAGCGCCATAATTGCCTTGGACAAATTTATTTACTTCAGCACTGGAAAAGTCCACCAAGACAGGAAAGCTGGCATCACGTTGATACAATGCTTTTGCCCATTTATAAGGTTTATGGCAGGCAACCACGCAAGCGGCCAAAACAACCGCAACACAAAAAAAGCCACGAGCCGTTTTACCGTACTTGAATACTCCCAAAGCACAAAGACCTGACGCCACGCCGAGCATGTTCAATGCAACATCAGCCCAGGAAGAATTCCTGCCAACTTTTGCCTGAATAAATTCGATACCGGCACCAAAGCAAAAAGCCAATACAGAAAAAAACAATACGCGAACTACTGGCAATTTGAGAAATGAAAAATATCGCTGAGTTAGGGCAATTAATTTTGGATAGCAAAAAAATGAAAAAACAGCGAACAGGGCAATATGGCCAGAATTTAAAACTGCACGAGACACCGGCGAACTTGCCGGCGGGGTAACAAACAGCAAAACCACCGCCACTGCCAGACAACACAAGAACAAAGTGAAAACATTTCCCTTAACAATTGGAGTCAATTTTATTATCCATAAATAAATGATATTCAGCCGCGAAAGCATAGCCACTGAATTGCCGAGCCTCGATCGCGATGACTATTTTTGAGCCGTGATTTGCCTGCATACAATATGCAAAAAGCCCCAACCAATCAGGCCGGGGCTTTTGCGATAGAGCGAAGATTCAAAGGAGCAATTACTCCTCGTCACCTTCTACTTCTTCAACCACTTCCACCTGCGGGCGATCCACCAGCTCAACATAAGCCATGGGCGCGTTGTCGCCAGCGCGGAAGCCGCACTTGAGGATGCGGATGTAGCCGCCGGGACGCTCTTCGTAACGGGGGCCCAGTTCGCCGAACAGTTTGCCGACTGTGGCTTTGTTACGCAGGCGGTCGAAGGCCAGGCGACGGTTGGCAACGCTGTCCTTTTTAGCCAGAGTAATCAGCGGCTCGGCGTAGCGGCGCAGTTCTTTGGCTTTGGGCAGGGTGGTTTTGATCAGTTCATGCTCGACCAACGACGCAGTCATGTTGCGGAACATGGCCCGGCGGTGCGAGCTGTTGCGGTTCAGTTGGCGGCCACTTTGACGATGACGCATTTTTCCAGTTCCTTAATCGGTAAACCGTAGGGTGGATTAGCGAAGCGTAATCCACCGGTTTCAGTAACTTGGTGGATTACGCTTCGCTAACCCACCCTACAGTCAAAATATATTTTTCTCTTTACAGTTCTTCTTGCTTGATGCTGGCAGGTGGCCAGTTTTCCAAGCGCATTCCCAGGGACAGGCCACGGGAGGCGAGAACGTCTTTGATTTCGGTCAGAGACTTTTTGCCCAGATTCGGAGTTTTCAGCAACTCCACTTCGGTGCGCTGAATCAGGTCGCCGATGTAGTAGATGCTTTCCGCCTTCAGGCAGTTGGCCGAACGTACGGTCAGTTCCAGGTCGTCTACCGGACGCAGCAGAATCGGATCGATTTCCTCTTCCTTCTCTTCCGGCTCGGCCTGAGCTTCGCTCTCCAGATCAACAAATACCGCCAGCTGCTGTTGCAGGATGGTGGCAGCGCGACGGATGGCTTCTTCCGGGTCCAGGGTACCGTTGGTCTCCAGGTCGATAATCAGCTTGTCCAGGTCAGTGCGCTGTTCAACACGGGCGCTGTCGACCACGTAGGCTACGCGGCGAACCGGGCTGTATGACGCATCCAGTTGCAGGCGGCCAATGGCGCGGGTTTCTTCCTGATCGCTGTTGCGAGCATCGGCGGGCTGGTAGCCGCGGCCGCGCTGTACGCGCAAGCGCATGTTCAACTCGGTGCTACCGGTGATGTTGGCGATCACCAGATCCGGGTTCATGATTTCAACGTTACTGTCGACCTGAATGTCGCCAGCGGTCACCGCCCCTTTACCTTTTTTGCTCAGGGTCAGCTCAACTTCGTCTTTGCCGTGCAGAACCACGGCAACTTCTTTCAGGTTGAGCAGGATTTCGATAACGTCTTCCTGCACACCTTCAATGCTGCTGTATTCATGCAGTACGCCGTCGATCTCTACCTCGACCACAGCGCAGCCGGGCATGGAGGAAAGCAGAATGCGGCGCAGGGCATTACCCAGGGTGTGGCCAAAACCGCGCTCCAGAGGTTCGAGAACCACTTTGGCATGAGTCGGCCCCAGTTCGGTAACGTCGATGGTGCGCGGAGTCAGAAGTTCTGTCGCAGATGTTTGCATATCCGTACCTGTCAGTGTTCAGTTAAACCAGATGTGTTTGAAATATACCAATAAAAATAATTACTTGGAGTACAGTTCAACAATCAGGTTTTCGTTGATTTCGGAAGGCAGTTCACTGCGATCAGGAACGCGCTTGAAAGTACCGGCCATTTTGTTGGCGTCTACTTCAATCCACTCGATATCACCACGCTGTGCAGCCAGAGCCAGGGCGCTGGAGATACGCAGCTGGGTTTTGGACTTCTCACGGATGCTCACCTCGTCACCAGCCTGTACCTGGTAAGAGGCGATATTCACCTTCTTGCCGTTTACCAGAATGGCGTTGTGGGACACCAGCTGACGGGATTCAGCGCGGGTAGAGCCGAAGCCCATACGATAAACCACGTTATCCAGACGCTGCTCCAACAGGGTCAACAGGTTTTCGCCGGTGGCGCCTTTCAGACGGGCCGCTTCTTTGTAGTAGTTGCGGAATTGCTTTTCCAGAACGCCGTAGGTACGGCGAACTTTTTGCTTTTCACGCAGCTGAACACCGTAGTCAGACAGGCGACCGCGACGCTGACCGTGCTGGCCAGGGGCGCTCTCTGCGCGACATTTGGAGTCCAGGGGACGAACGCCACTTTTCAGGAACAAGTCGGTTCCTTCGCGGCGGGACAGTTTACAAGTCGGTCCAATATATCTTGCCATGATTTAAGCCCTGCCTTATACGCGACGTTTTTTCGGCGGACGGCACCCGTTGTGGGGGATCGGCGTCACGTCGGTGATGTTGGTAATTTTGAATCCAGCGTTGTTCAGTGCACGAACAGCGGATTCACGGCCGGGGCCAGGGCCCTTTACTTCCACTTCCAGGTTTTTCATGCCGAATTCTTGAGCGGCAACACCGGCGCGCTCGGCAGCAACCTGAGCGGCGAAGGGAGTGGATTTACGGGAACCGCGGAAACCGGAACCACCCGCAGTGGCCCAGCTCAGGGCGTTGCCCTGACGGTCGGTAATAGTAACGATGGTGTTGTTGAAGGACGCGTGGATGTGCGCGATGCCGTCAACAACGGTCTTTTTGACCTTCTTGCGAGCGGTCTTTTGTCCAGGTTTTGCCATGATCAGTTATGTCCTGTCAATTAGCGCTTGATGGGCTTGCGCGGACCCTTGCGGGTACGGGCGTTGGTCTTGGTACGCTGGCCGCGCAGCGGCAAGCTGCGACGGTGGCGCAGGCCACGGTAGCAACCAAGGTCCATCAAACGTTTGATGTTCATACTGATTTCCCGACGCAAGTCACCCTCTACGCTGTGTTTGGCTACCGCCTCACGGAGAGTGTCCATCTGCGCGTCGGAGAGATCAGCTATCTTTACATCTTCCGCGATACCGACTTCAGCGCAGATTGCTTTAGCGGTTGGGCGGCCGATCCCGAAAACATAGGTGAGGGAAATCACCGCATGCTTGTTATCGGGGATATTGACACCGGAAATACGGGCCATTGAGTTTCTCCACAGGTTTCATATAAATAGTGCTACCCCCCACCCTTTGGGCGGAAGGCCATAAAAAAGGCGCGAAAGGATAGCTTTGGTTGCGTTAAAAAGCAAGCGTTGTATAGGCCTTGTCATTGCGAGGGAGCCTTTCTTGTTAAAGAAAGCGACCGCGGCAATCTCCTGAATTTGGCACTTTGCCTGATGGAGATCGCCACGGGCCTACGGCCCTCGCGATGACGGAGCTTTAACCCTGACGTTGCTTATGACGCGGTTCCGCGCTGCAAATTACCCGCACCACACCGTTGCGACGAATGATTTTGCAGTTGCGGCACATTTTTTTAACGGATGCACGAACTTTCATCTTTAATACCTCTTGGCTATTGGTGGATTACGCTTCGCTAATCCACCCTACGGGCAAATTTAACGCTTGCCCTTTAAATTGGATTTTTTCATCAACGAGTCGTACTGGGACGACATCAGGTGCGATTGAACCTGGGCCATAAAGTCCATGGTCACTACCACTGCAATCAACAGTGAAGTACCACCCAGATAAAATGGCACATTAAATTGCACCTGCAATACTTCCGGCAGCATACACACACCGGCCATGTAGATACCGCCAACCACGGTGAGGCGAGTCAATACCGTATCGATGTACTTGGATGTCTGTTCACCGGGGCGAATACCGGGCAGGTAGGCGCCACCGCGTTTCAGGTTGTCTGCCATTTCCTTGGTGTTGTACATCAACGCCGTATAGAAGAAGCAGAAGAAAATGATCAAACCGGCAAACAACAGGTAGTACAGTGGCTGACCACGGCCAATCAACAAACCCACCTGGCTTACCCACTCCGGCGCATTGCTGCCTTCACCAAACCAGGTAGTAATGGTATTGGGGAACAGCAGAATACTGCTGGCAAAAATCGCCGGAATCACACCGGCCATATTGACCTTGAGGGGTAAATGACTGGTTTGCGCGTTGTAGGCTTTGCGGCCCTGCTGACGTTGAGCGTAATTTACAGTAATGCGGCGCTGGCCGCGTTCCATAAACACCACAAAGTAAATCAGCGCAATGGCCAGAATCAGGATAAACAGCAACGCAACGCCGTGAATTTCACCCTGGCGCGCCATCTCAATGGAACCGCCGATGGCACTGGGCAAGCCTGCCACAATACCGGCGAAAATCAGCATGGAAATACCGTTGCCTACGCCGCGCTCAGTAATCTGCTCGCCCAGCCACATCATAAACACCGCACCGGTTACCAGGGACACCACCGCACCGGTGTAAAAAACCGGGCCGGGGTCCAGGGCAAAGCCCTGACTGCCGAGGCCAACCGCAATACCGGTGCCCTGAACCAGGGCCAGTAACACGGTGCCGTAGCGGGTGTACTGGTTGATCTTGCGGCGGCCAGAATCCCCTTCTTTCTTCAGCTGCTCCAGGCTGGGCACAACGGCACTCATCAGCTGCATGATGATCGACGCCGAAATATACGGCATCACATTCAGCGTCAGAATACTCATATTCGCCAGTGCGCCACCGGAGAACATGTTAAACACGTCCAGGATGGTGCCCTGGTTGCTGTTAAAGAACTCGGCAACCTTTTCCGGGTTTATGCCCGGAATGGGAATATGAACACCGATGCGGTAAACCACAATTGCCAGGAACAAAAAGCGAAGGCGAGCTAACAGCTCGCCCATGCCTTTCTGGTTTCCCATCGGCATATTACCGGCTTTGGCCATGATTTATCCTTTAACCTTTTCTACCCGTCATTGCGAGGAACGCAGTGACGCGGCAATCTCATGATTACGGCAGTGTCATATGGAGATTGCCGCGTCGCCTGCGGCTCCTCGCAATGACGATTAAGCGTCCGCTTCTACCTTGCCACCAGCCGCTTCGATGGCAGCAACAGCACCCTTGGTGGCAGCGATG
This sequence comes from Porticoccus sp. GXU_MW_L64, assembly GCF_052983295.1. Lineage (NCBI taxonomy): Bacteria > Pseudomonadati > Pseudomonadota > Gammaproteobacteria > Cellvibrionales > Porticoccaceae > Porticoccus > Porticoccus sp. GXU_MW_L64. Next base: position 25,883 of record NZ_JBRKJK010000012.1, read on the forward strand.
CCTTTCAGGGTAACGGCTTTGGTGATTTCACCGGACAGGAAGACTTTGGCGCGCTTGATATTGGCGTTAACCAGACCCGCTTTGCGCAGTTCTTCCAGGGTGATCACATCGGCGTCAACCTTGTTCAGCTCTGCCAAACGAATTTCTTCGCTAACGCGGGAAATACGCGAGGTAAAACCGTATTTTGGCAGGCGCTTCTGCAAGGGCATTTGACCACCCTCGAAGCCCGGCTTAACCGAACCACCGGAGCGTGACTTTTGACCTTTGTGGCCGCGGCCACAGGTTTTGCCCAAGCCACTGCCAATGCCGCGGCCAACGCGCTTGCCTTCTTTGATTCGCCCGGGAGCGGGACTCAGCTCATTCAGTCGCACGATTATTCTCCCTCTACGGTAACCATGTAGTTGACTTTGTTGACCATGCCGCGGGTGGACGGAGTGTCTTCCACCTCAACAGTGTGGCCAATGCGACGCAGGCCGAGGCCGGCAACGCATGCCTTGTGAGCAGCCAGACGACCGTGAACGGACTTGGTCTGGGTCACTTTCATCATTTTCTTTGCTTTAGCCATGACTTAATTCTCACTAAATATTCGTCATTGCGAACGGAGCGAAGCAATCTTGTGGAATCCGGAGATTGCCGCGTCGCTACGCTCCTCGCAATGACGAGTCATTGCAGATGCTTAAACAATCTCTTCCGCAGCTTTGCCACGCTTGGCAGCCACTTCGTCCGGGGAGCGCATGTTTTGCAGCGCTTTAAAGGTGGCGCGAACCACGTTTACCGGGTTGGTGGAGCCGTAACATTTGGCCAGTACGTTTTGCACACCGGCAATTTCCAGTACGGAACGCATGGCACCACCGGCAATAACACCGGTACCCGCAGAAGCCGGCTGCATGTACACCTTGGAGGCGCCATGGTTGGCTTTGGTGGGGTACTGAATGGTGTCGCCATCCAGGTGAACCTGGATCATATTGCGGCGCGCGGATTCCATTGCCTTCTGGATTGCCTGAGGCACTTCGCGAGCCTTACCGCGACCGAAGCCCACTTTGCCATTGCCGTCGCCGACTACGGTCAGCGCGGTAAAGGCAAAGATACGGCCGCCTTTTACGGTTTTGGCAACGCGGTTCACCTGAACCAGTTTTTCCTGCAGGCCGTCGCTTTCCTGGCCTTGCTGTTGATCTCGATCTCTTTTCGCCATTTCAGTAACCCTTAGAATTCCAGTCCGGCTTCGCGGGCAGCATCTGCCAGCGCTTTAACGCGACCGTGGTATTTGAATCCGGCGCGATCGAAAGCAACCCGGGTAACCCCAGCGGCTTTAGCACGCTCTGCTACCAGTTTGCCAACGGAGCTTGCTGCTTCGATGTTGCCAGTAGCGCCAGAGCGCAGGTCTTTGTCCAACGTGGAAGCGCTGGCCAATACACGATCGCCTTCCGGCGCGATAACTTGTGCGTACATGTGGCGCGGAGTGCGATGAATGCACAGGCGGTTCTCGCCCAGCTCGCGGATTTTCATCCGTGAACGGCGCGCACGACGCAAACGGGAGTCTTTTTTGTCGCTCATAATCAAACCTATTTCTTCTTCGCTTCTTTACGGCGCACATACTCGTCAGCGTAACGAACACCTTTGCCTTTGTAGGGCTCTGGTGGACGGTAGGCGCGAATCTCTGCGGCAACCTGGCCCAGCAACTGCTTGTTGGCAGAGCTCAACACAATATCGGTCTGGCTGGTGCACTCGGCTTTAACACCTTCCGGCAGCTCGTACTCAACCGGGTGGGAAAATCCCAGGGTCAAGTTCAGCTTTTTGCCTTGCAGGGCAGCACGATAACCAACACCTTGCAGCTGCAGCTTTTTCTCAAAGCCGTTGCTGACGCCAGTTACCATGTTATTGACCAGAGCGCGGGTGGTGCCCGCCAGAGCGTTGGCTGATTTGCCACCGCTTTTGGGGGCGAAAGTCAGCACGTTATCGTCCTGCTTTACTTCCACATCGCCATGGATGTTGTGGCTCAATTCGCCCTTACCACCCTTGACGGAAATTGCGCCGTCTTTCAGGGTAACGGTAACGCCGACTGGGATTTCAATGGGAGCTTTTGCTACTCGTGACATATCGGCAACTCCTTAGAATACAGTGCAGAGCACTTCGCCGCCGATGCCCGCTTCGCGCGCTGCGCGGTCGCTCATCACACCTTTGGAGGTAGAGATGATAGCGACACCCAGGCCACCGCGAACACTGGGCAGCTCACCGGAACCGGCGTATTTACGCAGGCCGGGGCGACTGATGCGGGCAATCTCTTCGATTACCGGCTTGCCTTCAAAATACTTCAGGTCAATGGTCAGCTCGGGCTTGGCGCCGTCGCTCACACTGTGACCATTGATGTAACCTTCGGATTCCAGAACCTCAGCCACAGAGACTTTCAGTTTGGAACACGGCATGGTGACAGCAACCTTGCTACGCTGGTGGGCGTTGCGGATGCGAGTCAGCATGTCTGACAACGGGTCTTGCATACTCATCGGTTTCGCTCCTTACCAGCTCGCTTTAACCAGGCCAGGCACATCGCCGCGCATGGCTGCTTCACGCAGCTTGTTGCGGCACAGGCCAAACTTGCGGTACACCGCGTGCGGGCGACCGGTAACACGGCAGCGACGCTGCTGGCGAGCCGGGCTAGCATCGCGGGGCAGCTTTTGCAGCTGCTGTTGCGCTTCCCAAATCTCCTCGTCGGAAGAGTTGGCGTTTTTAATAATCGCTTTCAGCTCGGCGCGCTTGGCGGCGTACTGGGAAACGATCTTGGCGCGTTTGGTTTCCCGCGCAATCATGGATTTCTTAGCCATCTGTCCTGCCCTCAGTTCTTCAGCGGGAAGTTGAACGCACGCAGCAGAGCGCGGCCTTCATCGTTGGTACGAGCAGTGGTGGTGATGGTGATATCCAATCCACGCAGCGTGTCCACTTTGTCGTAGTCGATTTCCGGGAAAATGATCTGCTCGGATACACCCATGGCAAAGTTCCCACGACCATCGAACGACTTGGGGCTGATGCCACGGAAGTCGCGAATACGGGGAATCGCAATGCTGATCAGGCGCTCCAGGAACTCGTACATGCGGTCAGACCGCAGTGTTACCTTACAGCCGATCGGCCAACCTTCGCGGACTTTAAAGCCGGCGATGGATTTGCGTGCACGGGTTACCACGACCTTTTGACCGGAGATTTTCTCCAGATCAGCAACGGCGTTTTCCAGGATTTTCTTGTCACCCAGAGCTTCACCAACACCCATGTTCAGGGTGATTTTGCTGATGCGAGGTACTTCCATTACGTTCGCCAGACCCAGCTCTTCTTTCAGCTTGGGGGCGATTTCGTTTTTGTAAACTTCTTTCAACTTTGCCATCTTTATATCTCCGGTCAGGCGTCAACAGCTTCGCCGGTGGATTTGAAGATACGGACTTTTTTGTCGCCCTCTACCTTGAACCCCACACGGTCTGCCTTGTTGGTTGCGCCATTGAAAATCGCGACGTTAGAGACTTGAATCGGTGCCTCTTTTTCCACGATGCCACCGGCAATACCCATTTGCGGATTGGGCTTCTGGTGCTTTTTCACCAGCTGCACACCGCTGACGATCAGACGCTGCTCGTCCAGCACCCGCAGCACTTTGCCGCGTTTGCCTTTGTCGCGCCCGGCGATCACGATAACTTCGTCATCACGCTTGATCTTACGCATAGCCATTTTCCTCTTTGCTTTCCGCTTTCCAGAATTACTTAAATTAACCTTGATTGTCATTGCGAGCGTAACGAAGCAATCCAGTGTCTTTAAAGTCGCTAGATTGCCGCGTCGCTGCGCTCCTCGCAATGACGGGACAAAGGCCTCTTACAGTACCTCTGGAGCCAGAGAGACAATTTTCATAAATTTTTCGCTGCGCAGCTCGCGGGTTACCGGCCCAAAAATACGGGTGCCGATGGGGGCGTGAGATGCGTTCAGCATTACTGCTGCGTTGTCGTCAAACTTGATCAGGGAACCGTCCTGACGACGAACACCTTTTTTGGTGCGTACAACCACGGCGTCGAGCACCTGGCCTTTCTTCACCTTGCCGCGGGGAATTGCTTCCTTCACGGTCACCTTGATAACGTCACCAACGCCGGCGTAACGGCGGTGAGAACCGCCCAACACCTTGATGCACATCACGCGACGGGCACCAGAGTTGTCGGCAACATCCAGGTAGCTTTGTGTTTGAATCATGTTATTGCTCCAGCATGAACGGCCACGAAGTTAAACTTCGGTAGCGCGCTCCACAATTTCGACCAGTTTCCAGGATTTGGACTTAGCCAAGGGACGAGTTTCGGCAATTTCTACAACGTCGCCGATTTTGCACTCGTTGTTTTCGTCGTGTGCCTTGATCTTGCTGGACTTGCTCAGGATCTTGCCGTACATCTCGTGTTTTACGCGACGCTCGATCAGAACCGTGATGGTTTTGTCCATTTTGTCACTGACAACTTTACCTGCCAGAGTACGTGCTTTTTCTGTCTGGGCCATTATCAGTTACCTTTCTTCTCTGTCAGAAGAGTTTTAATGCGCGCAATATCGCGACGCACTTCTCTCAGCTTGTGGCTCTGTTGCAACTGACCAGTAGAGTGCTGCATACGCAGCTTAAACTGGGCTTCCAACTGAGCGTTGAGCTCAGTGTTCAGCTCGTCAACAGACTTTTCGCGAAGTTCGTTAGCTTTCATCACATCACCGACCGTTTCACAAAGGCGGTTTGCACCGGCAGTTTGGCAGCAGCAAGGGCAAATGCCTCACGCGCCAGCTCTTCCGACACACCTTCCATTTCATACAGAACCTTGCCCGGCTGGATCTGGGCTACCCAGTATTCAACGTTACCCTTACCTTTACCCATACGAACTTCCAGGGGCTTGTTGGTAATGGGCTTGTCTGGGAACACACGAATCCAGATTTTGCCGCCACGTTTTACGTGACGGGTCATGGCACGACGAGCCGCTTCGATCTGGCGAGCAGTGATACGACCACGGCCAGTGGCTTTGAGGCCAAATTCACCAAAGCTCACTTTGCTGCCGCGCAGTGCCAGGCCGCGGTTGCGACCCTTCATCATTTTCCGGAACTTGGTACGCTTGGGCTGTAACATTGTGCGTACTCCTTATTTATCCGCTGCTTTCTTGGGCTTTCTGGTGGTTTTTTTCGGAGCCGGTGCTTCCACCTGCTCTTCGCCACCCAGAATTTCGCCTTTGAAAATCCACACTTTTACGCCAATGATGCCGTAAGTGGTGGAGGCTTCGTAAGTTGCGTAGTCGATGTCCGCACGCAGAGTGTGCAACGGTACACGACCTTCGCGGTACCATTCAGAGCGAGCAATCTCGGCACCGCCAAGACGACCGCCAACCTGAATCTTGATGCCCTTGGCGCCCTGGCGCATGGCGTTTTGCACGGCGCGCTTCATGGCGCGACGGAACATAACGCGGCGCTCCAGCTGTTGAGCAACGCTTTGAGCAACCAGCTTGGCGTCCAGATCCGGCTTGCGGATCTCTTCGATGTTGATGTGCACAGGCACATCCATCATGCGAGCCACATCGTTGCGCAGTTTTTCTACATCTTCACCTTTCTTGCCAATAACCACGCCGGGGCGTGCGGTATGAATGGTGATGCGTGCCGTTTGCGCAGGACGCTCAATTTCTACTTTACTGACAGAGGCGTTATCGAGCTTTTTCTCGATGTATTCGCGCACTTTCAGGTCGCTGTTGAGGTTGTTTGCATAATCCCTGGAGTTGGCATACCAAACAGAATTGTGCTTTTTAACAACGCCCAAACGAATGCCGACGGGATGTACTTTCTGACCCATTATTCGTCTCCTAAACCGCTACTTTGACGGTGATGTGGCAAGTGCGCTTCAGGATGCGGTCAGCACGGCCCTTGGCGCGCGGCATGATGCGCTTCATGGTCATGCCTTCGTCGACGAAGATGGTAGACACCTTCAGCTCATCGATATCCGCTCCATCGTTGTGTTCGGCGTTTGCAATGGCAGACTCCAACACTTTTTGGATCAGGTCAGCGCCTTTTTTGGGGCTGAACTTCAGAATATCCAGAGCGTCTTCAACGGACTTACCGCGAATCTGGTCAGCGACAAGACGTGCTTTCTGGGCAGAAAGCCTTGCGCCGCGCAGTTTTGCTGTAGTTTCCACAGTAACTTTCCTCTCTTAGCGCTTGGCTTTCTTGTCCACCACGTGCCCACGATAGGTACGTGTTGGTGCGAATTCGCCCAGCTTGTGACCAACCATCTCCTCACTCACAACCACCGGCACGTGCTGGCGACCGTTGTGAACGGCGATGGTCAGACCAACCATTTCAGGCAGGATCATAGAGCGGCGAGACCAAGTCTTGATGGGACGGCGGTCTTTGCTCTCTACGGCCTTCTCCACCTTGTTGAGCAGGTGAAGATCGATAAACGGGCCTTTTCTTAAAGAACGTGGCACTGTTATTTCCTCTCAATCAATGTGGATTATTTACCGCGACGGCGCACGATGAGCTTATCGGTACGCTTGTTCTTGCGGGTTTTGTAACCTTTCGCTGGAGTACCCCAAGGTGAAACCGGGTGACGGCCACCAGAGGTACGGCCTTCACCACCACCGTGCGGGTGATCTACCGGGTTCATGGCAACACCACGAACAGTTGGGCGAACACCGCGCCAGCGGGAAGCACCGGCTTTACCCAGAGAGCGCAGGTTGTGCTCGCTGTTGGACACTTCGCCCAAGGTAGCGCGGCACTCAACCAGCACTTTGCGCATTTCACCGCTGCGCAGACGCAGGGTGGCGTGCTTGCCTTCGCGGGCAACCAGCTGAGCGGAAGCACCGGCGGAACGGGCGATTTGCGCGCCTTTGCCAGGCTTCAGCTCAACACAGTGAACGGTGCTACCAACGGGCACATTGCGCAGTGGCAAGGTATTACCCACGGAGATGTCGGCATCGGCACCAGAACTGATCTGATCGCCAGCCTTGAGGCCTTTGGGGGCGATGATGTAGCGGCGCTCACCGTCGTTGTAGCACACCAGGGCAATGTAGGCAGTGCGGTTGGGATCGTATTCCAGACGCTCTACGCGGGCCGGGATACCATCTTTATTGCGCTTGAAGTCGATGATGCGGTAGTGCTGCTTGTGACCACCACCGATGTGACGGGTGGTGATACGACCGGCGTTGTTACGGCCACCGCTTTTCGACTTCTTCTCCAACAGAGGCGCGTAAGGGGCACCTTTGTGCAGATCCGGGTTGACCACGCTAACAACATGGCGACGACCCGGAGATGTCGGTTTTCTCTTGATTACTGGCATCGCAACAATCCCCTATTCCACTGCCGCAAAGTCAATTTCTTGACCTTCGGCCAGCCGAACGTACGCTTTTTTCCAGTCGGAGCGCTTGCCAATGCCGTAACGGGTACGCTTGGCCTTGCCCTTGGTGACTACAGTGCGAACGTCCAGCACGTCTACTTTGAAAAGCTGCTCAACAGCGGCTTTCACTTCGCGCTTGGTGGCTGTTTTAGCGACTTTGAAAATCACCTGATTGCTACTTTCAGCAACAACGGCGGCTTTTTCAGAGACGTGAGGCCCAAGCAGAGTCTTAAAAACGATTTCCTGATTCATCCCAGCATCTCCTCAATCTTTTTCAGCGCAGATACTGTAACAACCACTTTGTCGAACTTGATCAGGCTAACCGGGTCAATAGCGCTAACGTCGCGAACATCAACCTTGTGCAGGTTGCGAGACGCCAGATACAGGTTCTCGTTCACTTCTTCGGAAACAATCAACGCTTCTTGCAGGCCCAGATCACCCAGCTTGGCCACCAGACCTTTGGTCTTGGGGGCATCGAGATCGAAAGACTCAACCACCACCAGACGCTCCTGGCGAGCCAGCTCAGACAGAATGGAGCGCAGCGCACCGCGGTACATCTTGCGGTTCAGCTTCTGGCTGTGATCCTGAGGCTGGGCGGCGAAGGTAACACCACCGCTGCGCCAGATGGGGCTGCGGATGGTACCGGCACGGGCGCGGCCAGTGCCTTTTTGACGCCAGGGCTTCTTGCCGCCACCGGAAACCGCAGAGCGGTTTTTCTGGGCGCGGGTGCCTTGACGGGCGCCTGCCAAGTAGGCAGTGACCGCCTGGTGCACCAGATCCTGGTTGTATTCGTTGCCAAAGGTCAGCTCAGACACAGTTACTGTGCCAGCCGCTTTGCCTTCAGCAGATGCAATATTTAATTCCATGAACGTTCCCCTTAAGCCTTCACTGCAGGACGAACAATCACGTCGCCACCGGGAGCACCTGGAACGGCACCCTTGATGAGCAGCAGATTGCGCTCGGCGTCGACACGAACCACTTCCAGGCTCTGCACAGTCACACGCTCAGAACCCATGTGGCCAGCCATCTTCTTACCTTTGAAGACGCGACCTGGAGTCTGGCACTGACCGATAGAACCGGGAGCGCGGTGAGAAATAGAGTTACCGTGAGTGGCATCCTGCATGCGGAAGTTCCAGCGCTTAACACCGCCCTGGAAGCCTTTACCTTTGGAAGTGCCGGTAACGTCAACTTTCTGGCCAGCCTCAAAGCCTTCAACGGTGAAAGAATCACCAGCTTTGAGTTCACCCAGATCGTCAACACGGAACTCCCACAGACCGCGACCGGCTTCAACGCCAGCCTTAGCCAAGTGGCCCGCTTCGGATTTGCTTACTCGGGATGCGCGACGGGCACCGGTAGTTACCTGAACGGCAGTGTACCCATCGACGTCGTCAGATTTGACTTGTGCAATGCGGTTGGGCTCTACCTCAACCACAGTCACTGGAACGGACTCGCCGTTTTCAGTGAATACACGAGTCATGCCGCACTTGCGGCCGACAATACCTATAGTCATTTTATAACCTCTTGTGTACGGGGCTATTACCCGCTACGGCCACCCATTTCAGAGTGTTACACAGCCCATAAGGGCGTTTCGGTTTAACTTACTTGCTTACTTTTGGCTTATTGTCATTCCCGCGCAGGCGGGAATCCATAAGCCTTATATGGAGTTAACCAAGGCTGATCTGTACTTCTACACCAGCGGCCAAGTCCAATTTCATCAGAGCATCAACGGTTTTATCCGTTGGCTCCACGATATCCAGCAAACGCTTGTGCGTGCGGATTTCGTACTGGTCACGCGCGTCTTTATTAACGTGCGGCGAGATCAGAACCGTGTAACGCTCTTTGCGAGTCGGCAGCGGAATGGGGCCACGAATCTGGGCACCGGTACGCTTGGCCGTCTCTACGATCTCTTGCGTCGAAGCGTCAATCAACTTGTGATCAAACGCCTTGAGACGAATTCGAATTCGTTGACCCTGCATGGAATCAAACTCCATCTATCTATATAAAAGAACCCAAGAAACCTGCTCGAGGCTTCCGAAACCAGCCATTTCAGCACGGGATAGGCACACAAAAAGCACCACCGGCAAAAATGGAGGCGCAATGGTAGTGATGTGGAGGGGGGATGTCAACAGGGATTTGAAGATAATTACGCTAAACTACAGACTCGCCGCGAATGACCACTTTGCAAAAAGCAGTCAAAAATGGCCTGACCGTTTGTCGGCGATTATTGGCCGATTGTCCGCGCTTTCGAGTAGCCTTCGCTTTTTTAAGCCTAGGTAAAAATCGGCAACCTGTGTTAACAATAAAAACTCTTGATGCCTCAACCAGCTCTTGGCTACTTACTTCATATGAATCAATACCGAGCATGCACTACCACCACTAGGTAGCGCATTAAGTGTGAGCTATTTCCCACAATACTAACCGCAGTTAACGACACCGACAAAAGTGATAAACCGCTCACACCATAGAAAACCACCCTCACCTACCATGCTGGCCATCAACTAACGGCAACTGATGACAGGTCGCCAGCACCGAGCAACTTAATGATGCAACACGTTAAATCCTTCTCTCGACTATTAGTACTGCTAATCTTTACCTCCGCCTTGGTAGCCTGCGGCGGTGGAGGTGGCGACTCAGCAAGCAGCGGAAACTCTGGATCTGGCAGCGGCCAAACGCCCGCTCCAACACCTCAGCCAACTCCAGACCCGGATCCCGCCCCGCAACCAACTCCAGACCCGGATCCGGACCCAGCACCCAACCCTCAGCCAGCTACTTTTTCAGCCACGCTTAGCTGGAATATACCCAGCAATAGGGAGAATGGCGATTCCCTGGAACTGTACGAGATCGGCGGATATGAGATTCAATACAAGCTGGCCAGTGACAGCCAGTACACCAGTGTTCTTGTTAACGACGAGACTCGCGATAATTATGAAATCACAGGGCTAAGTGCCGGAACTTACGAGTTTCGCATTGCGACCTTTGATATCGACAACGTATACAGTCAATTCAGCTCCCCACAGTCGGCGACAATTGGCTCGTAAACACACACACCTTGACACTTTTACCATTGACCACCGACAAGACAACCAAAATAATCGACAAGGTAGCTGCCACACCCTTCAGCACAGGTTAAAATAGGACTTACACACTCCTGCTTACCCAGGCTTCAATTATTACAAAACCAGAGCCTAAGCCTTGTCACATATCCGGGTTTTTAAGCATCATCTACACAAGCTCTTTCTGATACTTGGTAGCATAGAGCTTGTGCTGCTGTTTCTGTCTGTGATGGCAGGAACCAGCTTTATCCTAGAGACGCCACTACTTGAACAGAAAGCTGGGCTCGCAAAAGCGGCCACATACTCTTTCATTATGAGCGCATGCAGCCTTTCCATGGGAGTATATTTGTCTTACTCCAAAGAAGGCTTTGCAGCCATGGCATTACGCACGGTTGTCAGTTTTTGCCTACTTGGCGCAGGGCTTCTAACAATTGCTTACTACATCTTGCCCGAGCTCTACCTGGGAAGAGGCGTTCTATTTTGGTCAACCCTGCTATCCACCGTCCTGGTCCTGTCAGCCCGATGGCTATTTTTTCACACCGTTAATCTATCCCGCATAAAGCGCAGGGTGGTGCTTTTGGGTACAGGAAAGCAGGCAAAGAACATATTAGACAACCTGGGGAAAGAGCGGTCTGGTTTCGATGTGGAAATCTTTTGCTGCTTTAATGATGAAAACAGCGCAATACAAGTGCCACAATCCCTTGTAAAGCCTTACCCCAAAGATTGGGCTCAATACATCAGGCAGCACAAAATTAGCGAAGTGGTGGTCGCACCCGATGAGCGCAGGCGAAGCAAAGGAGGCAGCTTTCCTGAAGAAGGTTTACTTGAATGTAAAATGGCCGGGGTCATTGTCAGCGATGTGCTTTCTTTTTTTGAAAGAGAAATGTCTAAAGTGGAAGTTAACCTCTTGCATTCCGGCTGGCTGCTCTTCTCTGATGGCTTTAAGTATTCAAGAAGCCGGGATATTGGCAAGCGCGCTTTCGACATTGTCACCGCCAGCCTTCTTGTTCTGGCTCTATCACCACTATTGCTGCTCACCAGCGCAGTCATCTTATTAGGCTCCGGCCGCCCTATTCTGTATTCTCAACTTCGAGTCGGCCTCAACGGAAAAATATTCCGCATCTACAAATTCCGCAGCATGCGCAATGATGCCGAAAAGAACGGTGCCGTCTGGGCAAGCAAAAACGATAGCCGGGTAACCAAGGTGGGAGCCTTTTTGCGCAACACCAGAATTGACGAACTCCCCCAGCTTTACAATGTTTTGAAAGGGGAAATGAGCTTTGTAGGGCCTCGGCCCGAGCGCCCCGAATTTGTCGAAGAACTCAGCAAACAGATTCCATTTTATGACTCTAGACACAGGACAAAACCGGGCCTTATGGGGTGGGCGCAGCTCAACTACCCTTACGGCGCGTCAGTAGAAGATGCCAAAGGTAAGTTGCGCTATGATCTCTATTATATGAAAAATCATAGTATGATGATCGACCTACTCATTATGGTTCAAACCATAGAGGTGGTATTGCTTGGGGATGGAGCGCGCTAGAAATCTCGCAATCATTCACTCAAAAACTTCTCTATAGGCCACCTTCCTATCTACTTTGTCATTTGATGTCTTAGGCAAAGGACCTGAGCTGACCACCAACTTCGTAGGCACCATATATCCAGGAAGAAGTCCAGAGAGCTGCTTCCGAAGAAAACCATCAGTCACCTTGCCGCCCGCATATACGAGCGCGCCTATTTCTGCACTTGATATTTCATCACCCGGGCAAAATACTACTGCGGCCTCCACAACACCGTCTATATGCATCATGGCGCTTTCTATTTCCCCAAGCTCAATTCTCTGCCCAAGGAACTTGATCTGACTATCAACCCTCCCGAGAAAGTCAAACATTCCGTCATCACCCAGACACACCAAATCACCTGTGCAGTACAGCGGATCATGAAAAATACTGTGAATTGGATTTTGAATAAATGACTTTCGAGTTTTTTCCGAATCACCTAAATACCCGTAAGAAACGGATACCCCCCTAACCAATAGCTCTCCTCTGGCACCAGGTTTTTGCGTTATCTCGCCTGACTCTATACGCACGAAAAGCTCCATATTTTTTCTGGCATGCCCAATGGAGATAGAAGTTGAATTTTCATCGGGCAAACCCGGTATCACGTAGTAGCTACAATCCACTGTGATTTCTGTTGGACCATACATATTGGCAAATTGCGCATGAGGCAACAGCTTCATCCATTCACGAACAACGCTTGGCGGCAGCGCCTCTCCTGCACATATCACATGCCTTAACTCTGGTAATGAATTCTTTTTAAGGCGCCCCGACTTGTGAATCAATGCCAGAACCGATGGGACACAAAAGAACACACTAATTCTATTTTTTTCCAGCCAACCGACCATCTTTGGCAATACGGCATTTATGGCATCATGCACCAGATATAATGTTGCTCCAGTTTTGAAGGCTGTATAGAGGTCGAATGTCGAATTATCGAAATATAAAGGCGCATGATTTGCAATTTTATCTTCACTACTAAGCCTGTAAGCGTCAACACACCACTCTATATAATCTATGATCGCGTGATGCGAAATCATTACACCCTTAGGAACCCCTGTTGAACCGGATGTAAACAAAACATAAGCAAGATCAATAGACAAATTACGATAGACTACCCCAAAGTGTTCACCTTCAAAGCTTTGCAGAGCCTCATCAATATTAATAATACGATATTCTTTCAACCCTTCATTTTCTGGCAAGCCAATCAGCTTCCGCCACCGCAAAGAGCTTTCATCACTAACAAGCACACATGTTGCCTTACAGGCCTTCAGTATGGAAAGAAGGCGACTACCCGGAGCATTAAAGTCTAATGGAACGTAGGCGCAATCAGCCTTTAATATCGCCAAGATTGACCTAATAGAGCCTATACTTTTAGGCATAAAAAATGGCACAAAGTTGCCTCGAGAGACATTACGTTCTTTCAACGCAGCTGAAAGAACGTTCGACTCATATTCCATGTCACGGTAGCTTATTGAATCGTCACCACAAACAACCGCAGGCTTTTCGGGGTATCTTTCAGCAGATTGCGAGAAATAGTCTTGTACTAGCGTAATCATATGTGCTCGCCTTTTTTTATTCTTACCCTCACATGCAAAAATCAAAAGCAAGGCGTCTAATGAACAGCATTTATCAACCAAGCGTCAAAAGAAGTCGCAATTAATTTTCAGATAGGCAATCAGAAACAGACATGTGATGACTATCTTTTGTTTCTTTCAGGGTACATTTTTTTTAACAGCCAACCAGGCATTACCTTTTTTATGCGCTTTATGTAAGCGGAAGGCAATTTGCTTACAAAACTATCTAAAACCGTCGACACTCTTCCCTTGATATCTGAATGATCATACTCTTTTTTATAGACAGATTGAGTAATTTCAACATTCGAGAATTCTGATATTTCTCTTAAAACCAACTCAGGGTGATTCTGAAAATCTTCGTATCGAAGCCTTAAGTGGGGGATATCATATTCCTGCAAAGTTTTTACTGCTTGCCCGATGTGATTGCGTATTCGTTTATATGCATCATCTCGATCTTTCCTTGACTTCTTTTTCCACCTTACTCTTACAAAACTATTGAAAATAGCCTTTCGGTCTCTTTCAATAAGAATCACTTTTGTATTCTCAGCCACCAACGGCCACCAATACTCTAAGGTATAGCAAAGCCGAGGGTCTTTCCAAACCCAAGGGGCATTCTTATAATAAAATTCAACAAAATTTTTGTGGTGTGCCTTTTTTTTGATATTTTTGATATTTTTGATATGGTCACTTAATATCGAATCATACATCCAAGTGTTATCATGCTGAAATCCCGATATTTTAAGCACCTCAGCATTAAACTTAGTTAGCTGATCTGATTCCCAGTAACCATCCGGATTAAAGTGATCAGGAGCGCGAACACTATCTGAATCACTGGCAACATAATAGCCATGATTTACAAATATGCTAGATAGCATACTTGTTCCCGATCGAGGCATTCCAAGTATGATTATATTTTTAGCTTTTTTTTCCATTTTTTATAAACTCTTGACATCGTCTAGATTGAAATTTATTCAACATAACAAAGCATCATTAATCTTCTCTATTCAATCTTTCTTCTATATTTTTAATCGCTTCGTTGATAATAAACTTTACTTCTTCATAAGTAGTATCAGGATGATTATTAAATTCCATTATAGGGTGATACTTCCATCTAGATTTATAGTTGTCATCAATCACATACCTAACATGCTGAATAGATGTGCTTCCATGAATATATTTACCGTCCACCTCTTTTTGGGCAAGCGCTATTGCACAAAACAATGATTTTTTAACCCAAAGTAAACAAAATCTATCGTAACTTCTATCCCAATTTTCTTTTTTCTCTAAATAAAACGCAGCCCTTTTAAGTATTATGACATCTTTTTCAGATACTGGAGACTCTCTTTTAGTCCAGGCTTCTGGATTTTCTCTCGTTAAGTTTTTGAAATGAGGATAGAACAAATAGCCTGCAGCCAATATAATACCGACCATACAAAGTATATTAACAAGCTTATCTATCTTTATTGAATATAGCGAAGTAATCTTCCAAAACTGTCTAAATATTGCCAAAAAAACGATTCCCGAAAATGCAATAACTGTAAACATTTAACTTAACCTTAAAATTTATCGATTTTGATAGCTGTATTTTCTATAATTTCAGTTGTTGGATATATTTTCCTGTGGTACATCTTTTAATATATTAACAAGCCTCATCTTAGAATCGTATGATGAGAATGTATGGTTGGCATCCCGTACAGAAAAAGCTTTCACATTAAATTTCTTGATAAATTTCTTTACAGGCATCTTGCTAGCATCGACTAAAAGCCCCCATCCTGGGTCGGAATCAGAAACAATAATAGAAATTCCGATACGATTTTTCCCAACAAACTCCATATCTTTGTTCAGCTTGGTATTTGGAACGCTATTTAAAATTCGATATAGAAGCTCAAATATCGAGTTCATTTTCTTTATGGTGACTCTTAATAAAAAGATAAATATATACCCAAAGCTGACATTCCCTCTAATAAATTTTCTCCAGGATTTAAAATCCTTGATTTTTTTTGAATAGTAGTTTGCGTCTACAGTTACCTTTCTTTCCTCTGGCATATCTATGGACATTCCTTCCTTCCAGTAAAACGTGAGCGGATTAATTAATACTGACTCTTTTAGAATTGAATGCCCCTTTATCGCCATATGCAATGCATGATGAGCTCCAGAGCAAATTCCTGCCAAGATTACACTCTTTGCCATACCGTTTTCATGTAAGTAGTTAAGTAGTGCTTCTATATAGCTTGTTGCCGAAGCTGGATAGCAATGATTTTCTTGAAAAATATCTGAAGTAGCACTATCTCCTAAATTTCGCATATCAAATCTAATAGAAGGAATTCCGTAATCCTCAGATAACTTTCGACACGCTTCAACATATACACGGTTTGGCCCAGTATGAGATCCTGAGCCCGAATTAATAAAAACAAATGTTGGGCGTTCATTTGACAGGCTTAATGGCTTTGTAAAAATTCCAAATTGACCGGCATCGTCCCTAAATACACTTTCTTTCAATCGTTCTCCTACCCGAAATGAGTTTATTTCTGGTAATTGATTAAAAAAAGACAAATTATCGGATTTTTTTAAAAGTATATCTGAAATTTTCTTAAAAATTTTTCGGGGAATTTCTGTGTACTGAGGCTCCAAGAGAACTCCATGAATATATTTCTCTTCAATTATTCGAACATTTTTGTTTTCGATAAATATTTTTCCGGATTCTTTTACATTGCTAGTTACAATACTGGTATCAATTTTATTTTCTTTTTTCAATTCTATTTTTTTTAACCATGACAACAAGTCATCCGAATAAAAATAGCCTCCAGACTCTATGCCATTTTTATCTGTTGAAGCTCTTTCTGAAAATTTTGAAGTCGCGACAATTTCCCTCAGAAACCTCTTAATTGATAATATAGGCTCAATCAAGATATGCTGGTCAGCCTCAACAAGCTTCAACAAGTTAGCTCCAGAACGCAAGCCGATTAAAGAAACTGGTAACTCTAAAGAATATTTTTTTATTAAAGTTTTTATTGTTTCTATCCACAGAAGATGTATTTCAGAGTTATAGGTAGAACTACTACTATTTCCGTAACCGGGAAGATCAAAACGAAGGACAGACCACCCTTTACTCTGCAAATCTAAGGCCATTAATCGATAGAACCGATAACTATGAAAGGCTTCATGTCCAAGAGGAGGCACCAAAATCACAAACCCAACAGATTTATCTTGCGGGATGTGATAGGAGATGAAAACATCCTGATTTTTAACGCGCTCCCATCCAGACTGGACTAATGAAAGAGACATAAACCAATAACCTAAAGCTTAATTTTTGATAATTTTTCTTTGGCGAACTAATTCAACTTTATTCTTATTTTCCCACTAGAGTTAAGTGCAGCCAAATATCCCAAAAGCGGCTTTTTATCTACCCTATTTGAGCGCAACATAATAGTTTTTTCGCCCTCGGGTATCATGTGAAAATAATTATCATCAGGCAAATAACCTGGAAAATCAATTTCAATCGACTGGAAAAAACTGTTACTTTTTAAATGAAGGATAAAATCTTCATCTTCAGCTTTTAACTCATAAGAAATCCCATGAATCTCAACCTCAGGGATCGAAGAGTAATCAGGGAAGTAATACGCTTCTGAGATAACGGAATTTTTAGTGTCTATCAATTTTGCATAGGCCACGTGCCACTGCTGTGGGCCGAACTTGTAGTTGTATGAGCTGTCTGAAAAATGTTCCAGTAAGAAGTCAAGGTCGAGGTCGATAGTTTTTGAGGCCGATAGAGTCAGGTTTTTGCTGGTCTCAGAACGACTGAATGTTTTTGCATTTAAAAGACCGACGAGAATGGTGGCTTTGAAATCGTAGGGAAGCTCATTAGTTACAGTAACAACCAATCCATCAAGCCCGTTATCTCTTATCAATATACACTGGCTTTTCCAACATCTTTTTAAATAATAGTAAACAGCTTTTGGATTTTTTTTACTGTCTATTACTCCCCATCCAGCCCCTGGAACAATATCCTGGTAAAACCAGACTAATCCACCAGTACATCTACTTTTTTCACTTCTCCAGCGACTAAATACTGCATTCATTACTTCGCCGGTAACACAGCGAGAAAGCGCCAAATATCTTTCCGGATCCGTATAACGAAGTTCTGTTGGATTGACGTGATAAATTTCTTGTAGGTAAAAATCCCTAATGTCATCAAAATCCCAGCCTGCGCCGCCATCTCTTGGGGTTCCAGCTTTCCATTTATCGTTATAAATCGCTCTTGAATCTCCCTCCATAAAAGAAGAAACAGATTCTTTACTGGGAACATGGGCAAAGCCGAGGCATTCCGATGAAAATCTTACCTCGTCCACGGAGCGGTCGTTAAGTCTATGGCGATAGGCGCCAATGCCAAAATAATGACTAATGCCTTTGCCGATATGAAACGGCATGCTTCCACCGGTTGGAGTAGAAGGAATATAGGGTATATCGCTATGATATTCGCTACACCATGCAGGTATTTTTTTGTCAAACAGGTCAGACTCCCAAAATCCTGAAGGCATACCTAACATTGCAGTTTGCTGCTGAATTTCACTATTACCACAATATACAGTTACACAAGCATACTGACGGAGCCTGGTTAGCTGACAAACGATTTCTGCTTCAACACTGTCCAGAAACTCATTATCTGAAGAGGGGTAATCCATATTAGCAAACATAAAGTCTTGCCAAACCATTATCCCTAGTTCATCACAGGTTTGATAAAATTCGTCTTGCTCATACAGCATTGTTCCGCCGACTCGCAGCATATTAACGCCAGCATCTTTTGCCAGTTTCAAACTTTCCTTGAGCGTCGTTTTGTCGCCAGTCAGAGTGTAAATATCATTGGTTGTCCAACAACAACCGCGGCAAAATATTTCTTTTCCATTAATCTCTATAACGGGAGAAGAGTCAGGTTTGTTTAAATGTTTGAAATCAACAGATTTAAAACCAAGTTTTCCCTCTTTAGTAAATAATGGTTGGTCTTGCCAGTATATGCCGCACTTGTAATTTGCTAGCTCGGGTACACCGTGGGTATGTGGCCACCAAGCGGGTGTATCTACAGGAATTTTGGAAATAATATGGGTGGCATGCCCTTTCTTTTCAACGGCCAATTCCTCTGGCGAAGTGCGGTACTTCTGTTTATCCAGTGTTAAAACAATTGATAAGCCTTTGAGATCAATGGCCTCACTGGAAATCAATTCAAGATTAATTAAAGCGACTTTTTGAGGCGTAGTTGAAGGGCTGACAGTTAAGTTTGAAATATAAATACCGTCTGTGGATCCTTCAAGTCTAATTGGTCGCCAAGGGCCTGTCGGGTTAAGGTTGGGGGTCCAGCCTGGAATTCGCCCTAATAAAGATGCTCTATGCCACCTCAGATTTTGATTGGATACTAATTTTGTTTTCCAGCGTTTCCTTGGGGCTTTCTTTATATTGAAATTATCTACGCTTCTAAAAACCAAAAACAACCTATTTTTTTCTTTGATTTCATCAATATTCAAAATGGTTTGGGTAAACATGTTGTTCGTAGATTTTACCAGGCTACCGTTAAGCCAGATTTCCGCATATGTAGCTAATCCCTCGAATCTCAAAAAAGATTTGATATCTTCTTTGTTCGCAGCCACATCAAATTCTGTAAAGTACCACCAATCGTAGTGATCGATATTTTTCAAATATTCTTCTTTTGTTCCGAAAAGAGAGCTTGCTACAGTGCCAGGAACCAATGCATTAAAAGTATTCAGATATTTTTCTTCAGGAATGTCTCCAGGGCTGCCAAACTCTCCCGGGTTTGATCGAAATGCTTGCCAATTATTGTCCAGTTCTTGTTTCAAGATATTAACCCTTGCAAAGACTTGTAACGCTCAAACCCTAAAATAACCAAGAAATTCTTGGTGGTTGATTATATAAATTCACCTTTTAAGAAAATCATAAGCCTTGTATACAAACTTGTGAGTTTGTGATTTTACTAGCTGTAGTGATTGAAATTTAACACCTGGGGAGGAGATTCTCGCTTTATAGTTGCTGTGCTTGCCTTCTCCAACTAATAGGTCAAAGAAGGAAATACCATCTCGATTGCAGTATTCTTCTATGGCATATCCCAAAAGCAAGGTGCCGGTAGATATTTTTTTGTCAATGTCGCTGCGATATCCCATTAGAACATTGTAGGCGCGGTTTTTCGCGATGAAATCAAAAGTACATCCAATTGGTTTGCCATTTAATTTCAGCATTACCCCGAAAACTTTTATTCCCTGAGAGAGAATTTCCCTGAGAAACAAGTTTGTTTTATCAGGAAGATCGTACCCCCACCGGTTATGGTAAAACTCGTTGAGAACTTGAAGAAAATAATCCATATCCAAGTCAACAAGTTTTACCAGCGATACATCTCCAATACCTTCCAGTACTTTCCTTCTATTAAATAGTTTTAATCGTGAGTTTTTACCAATAGAAAGAATGTAATCATGAAAACCCCTGTCACAATTGATTTCGTAGGTGGCACCCTCATTCTGAATTCGTTGATAAAATACACCTTTGCTTGCTCTCTCTCTGAGTGCAGAATGCATTTCACAATCTAGGGGTATGTCGGAAAAAGAAAACTCATCAAATGCACCATGGCTAATAAGATAGTCGATAATTGTATTTGTTGTTTCAATGGCTTGGTTTGGCTCGGTAATAAATTGTAAATACTCCCCTTTGATCCCTTGCTCTCCATGCACTCTGCTGCCAAGAAATTGTACGCATCGAACTCTATTCAAAACACCATTTTTTTTATAAGTCGACACATACAAAGGTGCTATACCAATCAGTTTTTTATCGCCCCCATACACAGTAACGATTAACAGTTTATCGCCTTCTTGCCTGCCGTATATTTTCCACCAGCTCCAAGTCCAGCCCCAGGATAAGAATAGGGAGTCGGCATCGGATTTTTCAAGCAAACTGTCCCACTCATTTTTCATGCTTTCAAAATAATGCTCATCGATAAGAACAGCATGCATTGACGTTACTCTCAAAATTTTGAGGCTATAGAATCTTAAAACAGGTGTATCTTTTCTGGCAGGGTTAAATATTCTATGTCAACTCACCCTGCATGGCTGACAGGAAAAACTTACACCTGTAAAAGGCGTTTAATCGTATTTCGTCATCAAAGCCTGCATGCCTCTAGCCCAGGAATTTGCGCATTTATCAAATATGCTCATTTCCAACAATTCCCGTCGGGCAACAGCTCGCGCAAGCTGAAACTGGGCTATTCGAGATAGGTGTGAAATACTGTCAAAGCAATCAATGGCTTCATCCAAGTTCTTTTCCCCACCCGCAGACAACCATCGCAAGTACATTGCAGCCAATCCGTAGCAAGTACCAAATTGACGAAATGTTGCAAATGAATATTTATGATAGGTATCCATAGGTTCCTCATGAAGCCATTGGATATCTTGCAAAAATTGTTCTTTGTAAATGCTAAATGGGTTAACAGCAGGCGCTTCCTTCAGCCGTTTCTTCAGTATATTTATGGATTTTTCTCGAAGACCGTTTTCACTGCCAGGTGGTTCTTTCGAAAATTTTACAAGCTCTATGTAAGGTGGCAGATACTTCTCATCCGTTTCATTTGTTCTGAACAAGTTGTCAAAATCTTCTCCTGTCAGATGGTAGTACCCTTGACCATGGAAATACCCCAAAAACTTATTTTCAATATCTATGGCGTTAACCGCAATGGTTGTTTTCACATGTTCCGATTGATACGTTGTCGCCCGCGTATCGGGAAGGTGGTACGAGTCCACCTCCACCAGAATGGATCTTTCATTCTTGAGCTGAGTGTTAACGTGATTACAGAGAGAGTACCAGGGGTTTAGCTCTTCTATAGCCAGGCCAAATAAATCCATAAGGTCTTGATGGGGGAATTTGAAGAAAGTCCACTGGTCTCCCTCAAAATCCACACCAAAAGTGAATGGCAGTGCAGCAAGTGGTTCCAGGTTATTGGCGTGCAAAAGCTCGATAAGAACATCGACATAGCAGTTGGTTTCCTGCCAACCCCAGTCTTCGCTGTGAATACGGTGACGTGGGTAATTGTCAGGATCTAGTGTAATCAGCTGGTGCAGCATCGTTTTCGGGTTATTGTTTTAGCGTCATTTGCAGCATGGCATTGTGTTGGCGTATCCGATCATTATTCACCATCAATGCGGCACCATAGGCATCCCGCAGGTGTCGAGAAAGGCTTTTTTCACCACGATTTCGATAACCAGAAATTCCTACAATCATCAAAGATTGACCAACGATATCAACTACCATTTCAGAGCAGCGTAATTTGACGTTATTAACTGCCGATGCAAATGCAAAAGTGCCAGAAGCAACCTTCCCGTCAACAATCCGCCCCTGGTAATCATCCAGTACCTTATAAAGTCCATTACGCATACTAAAGAGTTGCTCATTAACTTCCGACAACCGAATTGCTGTGACTTGCGGCACTTCCATATTGCTTTTCGACATGTCGCGCACAGCATTGCGAGCGACTCTAACTGAATCATTCGCAATCCCAAGCCACAGAGACCCCCACAGCAAATGAGAAACTGGGTGCATTGTTTGTTCGAGAATTTCAGAAAATGGTGTGGGTTGCACTTGGGCTTCTGAGCCTTTGGAAGACATGATAAAACCACTACTGACGGTTCCGCGAAAGCCCAATGTATCCCAGTCGGATATTTGCTTCAGTTCATATTGACCTTTTTCGAGCAAAACCTGCACCTGGTCATTGGATGCAGCTTCCGGGTGTTTTCTACACGTTATCAAAATTCCGTCGGCTTCCAGGCCATAAGATATGACCGGTGCTTTCTTGCAAAGCTCGAAACCATCGGTATCAGGCTCAAGAGAACAAACACTCTTGCCCAGGTCGCCCCCTGTTCCAATTTCTGTGGTTGCAGACGCAAGTAACAATTGCTCAGCGGATAGGCGTTTCAAATAGCCCTGGAAGTAATCCGTATTGTTATGATGGTGAACCAAGCAGGCGACTTGAATCTGGTGCATGGCGTAAATCATCGCTGAAGAAGCACAGTAATGACCAAGTTCTTCGCAGATGCGTGCAATCTGCTGAATATTCAGGCCATCACCACCAAGTTCCCGAGGCACATAAGTGCTTAGAAGCCGATGTGCCTTTAATTCACCAAAGGTCTCTTCTGGGAACCGCGCTTTTTGATCAACATCAGAAGCTGCAGAAGAGATTGTCTCCTGGCCTAATTGATTAACCAGGTCCAGAATGTCTGAAAAACTACGATCAGGAGCTTGCATTTGGCCTTCCATAGTTCAAACCTATATGAAAAGTTATTTTTATAGTTTACCTACTCAGCTCTTCGACTGTGCTGCTGATTGCCTCAATACTTTGAAAAGTTTCTCTGGACAGAGCGGATTCCGGAAACTCGATGTCAAACTCGTCTTCAACAGCCAGCATGATGTTCACCGTATTCAGAGAAGTCAAACCGGCCTGATAAAGGTCACTGTCTTCACATAGTGAATCTACATCTACTGCCAATTTGGCGTATTGAGATAATATTTCCCTGATTTTTTGGCTGCTCATTAGCTATATCCTTGAACCTTGTTAATATTTGGAAACTTGAAAGCTATAGTATCTACGCAAACAGAAGGCAAATATTAAATTGTGAGTCAAGCCAGGGCAAACTCAAAAGGGGTATTTATGACAGGTGGCGTCAATAATGGAGGCGAACGATATACCTACCAGCTGGAATCATCACTCAAGGCCACTGAATTTATCGGCCTGCTGGAAAGATCCGGCTTGGCGGCCAGAAGGCCTGTCGATGATAGCGCCTGCATTACCGGCATGCTTGACAACAGCAATTTGGTGGTTACTGCTCGTCATAATGGACTCTTGATCGGGGTCGCGCGCTCTGTTACCGATTTCCATTTTTGCTGCTACCTGTCTGATCTTGCGGTGGATCGGACGTATCAGGGCTTGGGTATAGGCCGTCATTTACAACAGACCACCCTCGATCACTTGGCAGATACTTGCACGATTATCTTGCTTGCTGCACCAGATGCTGATATGTATTATGGGCACGTGGGTTATCAAAGACACAGTCGCTGTTGGGTAATAGACTCAAATAAAAAAATTATCGTCTAAGCTATATGCTCGCTTTTGGCATGACTTACAACTTAAAAAACGCTTTTCAATAGCCAAAAGAGGTGTCTTTCATGGAGATTCTTTTTTATATATCTCTATTCGGAATAATTTATAGCTACCTCATATACCCACTGATATTACTACTAACGCCCAATAAGGCAAAAATCACGCCATTTGCTCCAAAAAAATGGCCGCGAGTGGATTTAATTATTACAGCACACAATGAACAAAATCGTATTACTGAAAAACTGAATAACAGCCTAGCTATTGAATATCCACGAGACAAAATTGAAATAATCGTTGCTTCAGATTGTTCAACTGACGACACAGATGATGTGGTTTATAAATACGCCGCACAAGGCGTTAAGCTAGTACGTGCAGACCACCACCTTGGCAAAGAGTACGCACAATACTGTGCAATTCAAAAAACGAATGGAGAAATCATCGTATTTTCTGACGTTGCAACCATGATTCCTGCAGATGCCATTAAAAAAATGGTCGGCTATTTTAGCAACCCTAATGTCGGTGCAGTATCCAGTGAAGATCGTTTTATCAGTGAAGGTGGGAAGATAGTTGGTGAGGGGGCCTATGTTCGATATGAAATGTGGCTGCGACATTTGGAATCATCTCGATCCGGACTTGTTGGGTTATCTGGATCTTTCTTCGCTACTCGCCGCAAAGTATGCGAACAAGAATGGGACACACATTCGCCAAGTGACTTTAACACGGCGATAACTGCAGCCGGCTTAGGATTAGTTTCCATATCATCTCCCGATGTAGTCGGGCACTACAAAGATCTCAAGGACGAAAGGAAAGAATACCCACGCAAAGTAAGAACTGTTATTCGTGGTATTACAGCAATATCTCGTCATGTCGAGGTTTTGAATTTCAAAATATTTGGGCTTTTTTCCTTTCAGGTGTGGAGCCATAAAATTATGCGGTGGGCTGTTCCTTGGTTTCTAATTCTTGCATTTTTAAGTAATTGGGCAATAGCGAAAGAAAATCTATTTTACAGCCTGACCCTAGCCTTGCAGTTTTCAATTTATTTAGCGACTATTATTGCCTGGAAAGCACCGACACTCAAAAAATCTGCCGCTATACGGCTAATTTATTTTTTCCTGCAATCTAATCTAGCTATTTTTGACGCAACACTTCGGTTTATGTGCGGCAAAAGAATGACTGTCTGGACACCATCTGCTCGATAAGGCACTTCATGTATGTTTAATCGTATCGCTCCAGTCGGTTCGAAAATTTCTACAAAATCTGTTGCCCCGCTCCCTTCGTTGACTGAAAATTGTAATAACAGTTATTACTTTCAATCTGGAACAGAAGCTCTTGCCAGCGCATTAATACTAGCAAGAGAAAGGAAATCTGCAGAAGAGAAACCTGAAGTCATCATCCCCGGCTATGCTTGCCCTGATATTATTAGTGCTGCTCTATATGCTGGCTTGCTCCCCGTATTGATTGATATGGAGCCGGAATCACCCTATATGAAACTTGATGAAATCTCTGACGCAATTAATACCAAAACTGCAGCAATTGTGGCAATCAATTTTCTAGGCATACCAGAACGAATAAAAAACATTCGAAAATTAATTAAAGACCAGCCGATAACAATCGTCGAAGATAGCGCTCAATGGTTTCCCTCAAAAATGAATCAACCTTTTATTTCAGATGAATTTTCGGGTGACTTGGTAGTACTTAGCTTTGGCAAGGGAAAGCCGGTAAGTCTACTTGGTGGCGGAGCACTAATAATACGCGAACCAAACTTATTTGACGACCTAGAACTTCCAAAAATCACCCCTTCCTCATCTTTCCAATCAAGTGTCACTAAAAGTACGATAAAAGCATACAATGCTCTAATAAACCCCTTTTTCTACTGGATTTTAGAAAAAAATCCCTTTCTCAGTTTAGGAAAAACAGCCTTTAAAAAGCTTAGTTGTATAAAGCCTATGGATTCATACCGGGCAATACTTTTGAATAGCAATATTGTAAACTACCAAAAAAATCACAATCAAATTCAAGAAAAAATTAAACGAATGTTATGGGAAGCCGATATCAAATATGTCATTGATTTACCTAAAACTGCAAGCACATATAAAAAACAGCGATTACTGCGCTATCCTATACTCTTAAAAAATAAAAATTCTCGCAATCAGCTACTCCAGAAACTAACCGAAAGGGGCATTGGCGCTTCACCACTCTACAAAACATCACTACCCAATATACATGGCATCAAGCACAATATAATTCGCTTTAACTATCTTGAAAATTCAGAGAAGTTGGCCAATAGATTAATAACACTTCCAACACACTCTCATGTCAAAGATAGCCATCTAAAATTTATATCAGATTCTATTCAACAACTTCATTATTAGATAAATATGGGCAACACCTTAAACCAAAAAAATTACTGCGAAAAAAACTCAAACCTTAAAGTTTTACACATCATTTCGGGTGACAGGTGGGCTGGCGCTGAAGTTCAAGCATATACTCTATTGAAACACCTTAGCCACTATGCCGATATATATGTTGTCATTATGAATAGAGGAGATCTTTTTTCTCGACTGAACAAAGAAGCTATATCCGTGTTTCTTTTGGATGAAAATAAAAATAATAGCTGTCAGATTTTTTTCGAAATGTTTAAAATTATACGAAACATTCGACCTGACATCATTCACACGCATCGCCAAAAAGAAAACGTACTAGGATCTATTGCAGGATCACTATTTGGAATAAAAAGTGTTCGCACTGAGCATGGCGCTGCAGAATTCGAGCCTAACACTATACAACGGCTTTATCGATCACTAGATCAAACTACTGGGAAATTTATACAAAAAGGCATCATTGCTGTTTCGGCAGATCTAGCAATACAACTAGCTAGAATATACAAAAAAAATAAAATCTATACGATAGTCAATGGTGTAGATATTGAAGAGATTAAACACTGTTCAAAAAATACCGATTCAATAGGTTTTTCAAAAAACACAACCCATGTAGGACTAGTAGGCCGGCTAGAAGCCGTAAAGCGCGTCGATCTCTTTCTACACGCAGCAAAGTTAATACTAAAAGAGCCTTTTAAAGGAAAAAAATGGCATTTTCATATATTTGGAGATGGCGCATTACTCAAAGAACTACAAGCCTTAACCCTAGCACTCGACATTAGCAAAGATGTAACCTTTCATAAACATAGATCTGATATTTATAGCTGTATCGCAGCATTAGATATATTAGTAATGACATCAGACCATGAAGGGCTACCAATGACTATTCTAGAGACTATAGCCTTAGGAATCCCTATTGTCGCTCATTCTGTTGGGGGCATAAAAGAAATTTTTCCTAAAAATACAGGCCACTTAGTGACTGATCACTCCGCAGTAGGGTATAAAGAGGCCGTAATAAAAGTCCTTCAAAAAAGAAATCATAAAATTAATCTTCATGAAAGATTCACAGCAGAATACACTGCAAATTCAACATTTTCTTTATATCAGCATTTATTAAAAATAGTTGATTAGTACTCTCGATCTGTTTTAGATACTCTGACTTTGAAAACTCCTTGAAGTATATAGAAAAAATTTTTAGATTTTAATTCCTTGGCAATTCTTTGAGTCGGAACTTCAAAAAGCAAGTGAAATATATGTGCAACAATAATGCTAATGTAAACCCCTATAATCAAAATAATCCCTGCTTGCCATGAAGAAACAGAGTCGTTCATCAAATACTTCGCAAAAGATATTACCTTCCAACCAATGTCTGGGTGAACCAAGTACAATGGATACGAAACTGTCCCTAAATACATCAGTTTTCTCCCATTAAACAGCTTATCCATTAGTTCATATTTCCACATCAGAAATATAAGTACCGAACAGAGCACCCCTGCCACTGCGTACTCTTTAAACTTAAAAAATCCTTGAAATAAAACTTCTATCACCAACCATGAGATGAAGACATGATGTGAAAAGGGGAGGCCGCGAACGACATTACAAGCCAGTACACCCATTAAAAAATAATGCCAATTAGAGACAAAAAGTCCATTTATATTATTTTCGCAAAAACCGAGATCTAGCAAAATAGAATAAAAGCCCAAACTACAACATGAGATCACATTCACTCCGTAAGAATGAAATATGGAAATTTTCTGAGCCCCCCATATAGACAAAATATAAAAAAGATAAAACTGCACCTCTAAGCATAAGGTCCAATATACTACAGAGATTACTGGATCAGCCTCCATTAACTCCTGAAGATAGAACATATTCAGAAGAATTGTTCCTACAGAGGGGAAAACTTCACTTTGATCCAAAAATTTATTTTTGATCGCGAGCAACACCAATGCAAGCATAATGCTTGCCCAGTATGTTATATCCAGCCGAATGCTTCGTCTTAAAACAAAATTACCGAAATATCTAAAATTTACTTGGGCAGAAGCCGTACTATACGAAATAACAAAGCCACTGATAACAAAAAATATCGGGACACCTAAATAGCCATATGAAAATATTTTCAAAGCAAAATCAAAGAAGTGACCCTGAAACTGGGGTTGAATATTTCCAGAAAGATGGAAAATGACCACGCTGATCGCAGCAAGACCTCTCATCCCATGAATTGCTTTAAATTTTTTTTTGTCTTCTATCATTTGAATCTTAATAAAAACAATTATTAGTATATGATTATACGTATTGTGAGTAATGATCGGATAAAATCAGGGTGTCAGTCTTGTACTTAACAAACTGTCATACGCATCAATGATTGCTTTTTTTGAGGGCAAATGTATGCTCGACTTGTTGAATAGACATCAGAAGCGTATAGACCTAGCTTTCTCTTTCATTAATTCCACCCAACTACACAATTGAATAAAATTTTCTAATTCATCGGGGAATCCAAACCGGTGGAGTCGATAACGATTATTAGAGTTAGAATCAATATCTAGATTTACATAGCCGTGATCTACAGACAGACCCGCTCGAAGGCCCAATTCTTTAACAAACCTCATTTCACGATTACCATAATCAATATCCGTGCGCCCGGTTGGATAACACATAACATCCAGAGGGTTAGCTAGCTCTTTTTTTAGCTGTGTCCAACAGTCTGAAATTTCACTTCGGCTCTCATAATCTGACTGAAAAGCTAAGATACTGTGATTTTTTGTATGAGGTCCAAATTGGACAATTTCTGATTCCAATTCACGCGCTAAGTGCCAAGTAATAGGCTGATATGATTTTGGTGGTTCACTGCTCAGTTCAATTTCAAGATTTGCAGAAAGCTCAAGAACGCTATTAAGTGCTTCGCTTGTCTTACAGCGCTTTAGCGAAGTCCGAACCTGACTAATTACTTTTTTCCGCTCCAATGGTGTTGTTAATTTACCTTTGACAAGTAAAGAAGCATTGCAAAAATCAACATAATCCTTTGCGGTTTTTTCAATTACGTATTCGACTTGGTAATCCCAAGGCCAACTTACTCGTGACGAAAAATTACTCAATAAAAAAATTGTTACTGGATATCCAAATTCTTCAAATATAGGCACTGCCATTAGGGCCTGATCTAAAAAACCGTCATCAATAGTAAAAACTACTGATTTCTTCGGAATCTTAACATGTCCATCTAGGCCTTTAATCAGATAATCCAAGGATATAACTGAATATTTGTATTCTTTTAGATATTGCAGCGCATTTCGTAATGACTGAGTGCTATGTCCGGAAACCCCACGGTCAGAGTCTTGCATACGGTGCAACATGAAAATTGGTACGTTTTTACAGCGGTATGGATCCATCACAGCATTACTCAAGCTATTCTTCGCGGCGCTCACCAAGGCCTTCCTTACTACCGCCTTTATCATAAAACATCTCCAGATATGTGAATAATTATATCACTCACGCTTTCAATATTTGCAAAGATCGACATTAGCTCTCTTTAAAAAAATAATTTATTACATCTCTAGAAATTCGCTATCTTTAAGATTTTAACGATCAAGACCGTCCATAAATCAACTTCTCGATGACCCACCTTACCTGCAACCGAAATAGCTCAAGTTTACTTTTAGTTATTCTGCCATTTTGACTTTCTAAGAGCGCCAGCAATTTCCCTGTTGTCGTAATCCATACTGGCCTATCCACTAAATCTTCTATTCGATCTTTAAAATTTGTATTTAATTGGCCTCTCTCATTCACGAAACCCTTGCCAAAATGCGTGTATATAATTGTATAGCCTCGTTCAGCTTGTAATCGATCTACTGAATCTGGATTTAATAGTCGATTAAACGCTAATACATCATTGCCATCACTAGTATGGAACCAGCGTTTAATACCAGGTTTCAACCCATCATAGAAAGGCTCTACACCAGGTAAACGAGCGAGATTCAATTCATAAAAACTAAAATCTCTTGAATATTCGATATGCCGCCTTGCCATATCGAGCCAGTAGTACTCACTTCCTGGAACTTCGCCTGAAAACCCTTCACTAGAGATAAATTTTTCGTACAACCACTGCAGTGGCGCAAAGCTTAAACGCTTACTCCCCCAATATAGGTTATCTTTGTTAATCCTATGATTAATGTGTATTTTCGGATAAACATTTAATGCTTTGTAATAAGCTTCCAGGCCTGACGAAATTTGATTACGCTTTGTACTTCCTCCACTCACACCATGTAGTGCTATTTCATAACCTGCGGATTGGAGCTGAATTATGTAATTTCGGTACTCTACAGACTCTAAGCTCTCTCCAACAGTAAAGCCATGAGCACTTTCAGAAGCGCTTAACGGCCAGACCGTTTTTGTAGATATTACACCCTTAAGTTTTAAGAAATCGTAAACCGGTTTTATATTTTCTAACGTAGCACCATCGGTGTCGTCACAAATAGCTACTGCAAATTGCGCACCATTTGGAAATTCATAATTCTTACGACTTTCAGGCCAATATACAAACCCAAGAAACATCCCAACAAGTACAATGCAAGCAATAGATGAAATCACTAAATTACGGAAAATTTTTTTACACCAATGCTTCATTGAAATTAAGCTCTTTTCAAATATCTCTTTAATTCAAACCAAAAAGGAGCCATATCACTCAGACGATTTACTTCATAACGCATCTGAGGTTCATAAAACTTTAAAAACTTTAGAATTGCAGCACACCGTCCTGTATTTCTAATACAAGAACTTTTTCTGCATAAAAGCAAATACAAATAGTCTAAATCGCCTAGTAGCCAACGTAATTTTCTACCAGTTTGGTATGCACATAACTCAGGATCTACTTTTTTACCCTGTAAAATCTGATATACCAAAAAAGGAAAATCAACACCAGAATCAATTGCTAATTGTAACGACCCCCAGAACCTTGTATTCACTTCGATTAAGTAGGGCTTCCCACTGGCGGTCAGTTTAAATTCAACCATTGCCACACCATTCCATGAGACTTCATTCAGCAAGCGTTTGGCGTATTCCACACTCGTCAAATTTGCAGAAATACTTTCACTCAGAACGCTAACACCGCCTGAAGGTGGCCGCTCCCGTAGCCGCCGGTGAGCGAATATAGCTTTCATCTTCCCTGCCTGGGTCAGCAAGAATACCCCATGTCCTTCCCCCTGGATATACTCCTGAAGCAACACATCAATTTCGGAGTATTCAGGGATGATTCTAAACAGATTAAGTAACTCTTCTTCAGAATTAGCATAGCTAATCGGCGGGGCTATCACTCTTTCACCAATAATGGTCCGCGACATTGCGGGCTTAACAACTAACGGATACCGCAACTCATTAAGTATCAACCTTAAATCAAATACCGACCCAACTTTCCATGTTTCTGGAAATGGAATATCAAGACGCCGTGCAAGCGACTCTAAAGCACCCTTATCTGCTAGTTGAAAGATACTTTCATTTGGATTCAGAGGAACCTTTAAATCATCAAAATCAGCCCGCCGCTTAATGATGTACTGATTTGATAGATCTGTAACTGGGAATAAAGTATCGATTTCATACTTTTTCATGTAGCCTCTTATAGCGACACTACTAGCACTGGAATCACTAAAATCAGGGTACTGCAAATAGCCTGCGGAGTAGCGAGATTGACCAGAAAGCGCCTTAGATGCTGAATCAGCAGTATGAACCTCAACTCCCTGGGCACCCAGGGATCGAGTAATTGCTAAAGATGCTCTTTGATTAGCATCAAGGACAAGTGCTTTTGCCATAAGAATGTATTAACCAGCTATTTTTGATCAGTTGAGATGGATCGCTATTGCGAAACGCTTCATTTTCCTGAATACCGCCGGAACCCGCGAGGATAATACCACGCCTAACCATTTTTCTTGCAAAAGGTGTATACAAGTGGGCGATTGGGCGCCTCAAAAGCACAATTCCACATTTATCAATGGGTAATTTTTCACTTAAAAGGCCTTGAAACCGTAACGACTAGCACATTCGCTCCAACAGCCTCCAGATAGGTTCAACTATCCCGTACCCGCTGCTGACTTGACAACTCTGTAAAAAACGGAATCAATAAGGCAACTCTGATTAATTCACTAACTGAGCGATAATAGCAATATATTCACCAGCTCGAGATACCAATGCGCCAACAATCCCTGACAGATGGTTTTGAAAAACACCGCAAGAAAACCCGCAAAGAGCGTTTTCTGGAAGACATGAATACCATTATTCCCTGGGAAGGCTTGGTTGGTGCGGTTGAGCCATTCTACCCCAAACCCAAAGGTGCAGGCCGCCGCCCTATTGGTATCGAACGAATGCTGAGGATTTACTTCCTTCAACACTGGTTCAACTTGTCAGACCCGGCGGCAGAAGAAGCCATTTACGACTCACGAGCCATGCGGCAGTTTGTGGGTATCGACCTGGGCAATGAACCGGCGCCGGATGAGACCACCATCTGCAAGTTTCGCCACCTGATGGAACGCCATAATCTGGGAGATCAATTCTTCCATCTGGTGAACGAATACCTTCAGGAAAATGGCATGAAGGTCAGCCGAGGTACCATCGTTGATGCCACCATTATCAATGCGCCGAGCTCTACCAAGAACAAGAAGAAAGAACGCGACCCGGATATGCGCCAAACCCGTAAAGGTAACCAGTGGTATTTTGGCATGAAGGCCCATATCGGTGTGGATAGCCAGAGCAAGTTGATTCACTCGGTTGTCGCGACTTCAGCCAATGTCCACGACTCAACAGTGATCGGTGATTTGCTTCACGGTGAGGAAACCCGTGTTTGGGGTGATTCAGCATACTCTGGCAAAACGTCAGTCATAAATGCAGTAGCACCAAAGGCTAAGGACCTTACCCAGAAGAAAGGTAGCCGCAATCGGAAGCTGACAGATAAAGAGCGCTTAGCAAACCGATACAAATCCAAGACCCGAGCCAGAGTTGAACACTTGTTCGGCATTATGAAAGGCCGGTTTGGTTTTACCAAAACCCGTTATAAAGGCATTGATAAAAATGCCCACCATTTATTTGTTACCTGTGCGCTGACGAACCTGGTGGTGGCGAAGGGGCATTTGTTGAAGCAACCGATGCAGGTGCAGGCGAAGTGCGCCTAAAAATCGGGGTATAGGTCCCGAAGAGGTAAATATACGCGCAAATAACGCGTTATTTGCGCCAAATTGGAGAAAATTGAGTGTCTGAAATTGCTCAAGCCCTGAAACAGGGGCGCTTCGTCAATTAATCAGATGTTCCATAACATAATCCCGCCTTTATTAATCGTATCAACTACGCTCTGAAACACATCGATACTCAACGTCTCAATCCCCTTGGCACTTAACAAAGAAGCCGTTGGCATACCTACATACCCCCTACGATTACTGCGCTGCCAAATCAACACCCAAATGTACCATTGATCGTGTACGGCTCGCCCTCACTTGTACATAAGGGTTCTTTTACGCAAAATTGGCACTATAAGCACCTCTAAATATTGCTTATTAGCTGTCAAAAAAAGGCGCAACACCGACAGATTCAACCAGGCATGTAAATTTTTAGAGGCGGCCATAATACACTCTGAAACCACAGACATAGTTTAGAGTACCAGCCAAACTCTGCTGGATGGTTGAAAGGCCCCTCTACATTTAGTGCAGATATTTGCGATACTGGGGAGTTGAGCAAGGCAGTTACAGGGGAAATAGAGCGAATGCCTTCAG
Organism: Porticoccus sp. GXU_MW_L64; assembly: GCF_052983295.1. Lineage (NCBI taxonomy): Bacteria > Pseudomonadati > Pseudomonadota > Gammaproteobacteria > Cellvibrionales > Porticoccaceae > Porticoccus > Porticoccus sp. GXU_MW_L64. Next base: position 59,693 of record NZ_JBRKJK010000012.1, read on the forward strand.
TTTTACATCGCTATGGCGGCAAAAAAAAGCTACTTTTTTGGATTTTTGACGCTATTAGATGGCGACTTGGTTACTATAAAAACTCCAGAGCAATAGGCTGGGAGGAAGTCGAGAGAATCATTTTTGTGTGCAAAGGCAATATTTGCCGTAGTGCCTATGCACACGCCTATGCGACCAACACAAAACTGAGCGAATACGTAAAGATAGACTCTTTTGGGGTAGAAACAACCCCAGGAAAGGCAGCCAATAACCGAGCCATCTGTATCGCGAAAAAAAGAGGGCTTAGCCTGGCCAGCCATAGCACCAAACAACCTGACGCACTCACTTTAACAAAGGGCGACTTAATCCTGCATATGGAGCCTGCCCATAAATACCAGCTCGCCCAATTGATAGGAAAAGTTCCAGGTCAAGAGTCCTATTTAGCTCTATGGGCCAATCAGCCAGCCTATATACCTGACCCATACGGAGCAGAGAACTCTGCCTTTGAGCGGTGCTTCAGCTTGATTGAAAACTCCATTGACGCAGTATCAGAAAGAATCGAACTAGCAAAATGCCTGAATCACATGTAAACCGAGGGGGAAAAGCTGCCGCCACCCACGATGACGGCTTCAATATCAAGACGCTCACCTTGCGTATAAGCATTTGTTCTATAGCCATCATCATTATCGCAGAACTGGGGCTTAGGCTATTCGTTACCGCCCCGTCTCGCCAACTTTTTGACTCAGAAATAGGTTGGCGCTACATTCCAAACAGCACACTCGTCCATAGCGGCGAAGGCTACGCTTTTCATCGGCTGAATGAACTTGGGATGAATGACGGCCCCCTCCACGCAAAAACCAACTCACACAAAATACTGGTTTCAGGTGATTCATTTGTAGAGGCGTTAGAAGTGAGTCGCGACAGAAACTTTGTGAGCCTTTTGGACAGCTCGCACCCCGACATAGACTTTATCAATAGCGGTCGCGGCGACTTCACCCCAATACACCAACCCATTGTATTAAGCAGATTACAACAGCATATTCGCCCGGCAAGCAATTTACTTTTTATTTCAGCCGGGGACATAGGTGCGCTATTGTCATCGCCGAGCCAAATAATACGCAGCCATAAAAACAAAATTCTTGACCTTAAACCCACGAGCCACAGCAAAGACCAATTAAAAGACAAGTTCAGAGTGGTTCTCCACCATTCGGCATTAGCTACGTATATAATGCGCAGATATCATCGGGAGTTAAAAAATATTATTGGTTTCGTTAATAACCCCTGTATATTCAATTGTCCCGAAAAAGTTGACGACAATGCTGCCCTATCAACAGATACACACGCAGCCAGAGAAGAAAAGATCAACCGTTTGAGCTTTATTTTAAAGTCGCTGAATACAGAATTACCAACCAAAGTTTTCTATATTCCCACCGTTATTTATTCTCCATATGGGAAAGCTTATATCAGTGAATTCTCTAAAAACGAATTATCCATCATCAAAAAATCTACAAACTCAACAAAGATTGAATTCCATAATCTATCGCCTGTTTTCATAAAAAACTACCGATCAACAGGAAAAGCCGCTTTTGGCTTTCACAATACACAAGTAGGAGGCGAAGGCCACTTAAATCATTATGGGCACCGTATTGTTTCAGAATACATTATTAGCAATGTTGAGTTAGTTAGATGATATTTACCTCCCTTACATTTTTGGTATTCTTTAGCATATTGAGCTTATTTCTAGTCGTATTTAAATCCACAAATAGTCGGCTTAATGTTCTACTGATATTCAGCTATATCTTTTATGCTTGGTGGAACGCAACCTATTTATTGCTTATTGCTGCCAGTAGCATTTGGGGGTGGGGGCTCGGCTTGTTGATGACAAGATCTGACAGCATGACCAAGAAAAAAATCTGCTTGATTACAAGCCTTTTTCTCAGCCTGTCAGTGTTAGCTTTTTTTAAGTATGCTGATTTTATAATAAATAATTTATATCTTGCTTTTGACAGAGAGAGAAATGATAGTTTTGACATTCTTTTGCCCGTGGGAATTTCTTTTTTCACATTTCAGACGATGAGCTATACCATCGATTTATACAGAGGGAATATTGAGCCCTGCCATAGTTTGAAAAAATTTATGCTCTTTGTAGCATTTTTCCCTCAGCTGGTTGCCGGACCAATCGTAAGAGCATCAAATTTTTTACCGCAACTCAATAAAAAAATTCGCTTCAATCGAGACGATATATTAATAGGTGGGCAAATATTTCTCGGCGGCGCCATACAAAAAGTACTCTTTGCTGACAATTTGAGTACATTTGTAGACCCTGTATTTTCAACCCCTGAACTCTATTCAACCGCAACACTTTGGCTGTCACTACTGAGTTATGCCCTACAAATATTTTGTGATTTTTCCGGATACTCATTGATGGCTATAGGAATTGCGCGAACAATAGGGTTTAGATTACCCCCTAATTTTAACATGCCTTATTTATCGCGCTCCGTAACCGAGCTTTGGACTCGCTGGCATATTTCACTTTCTTCCTGGCTTAAAGATTATCTCTATATATCGCTAGGGGGTAGCCGAAAGGGTGAAGTAGCCACTTACTGTAATCTGTGCATCACCATGATATTAGGCGGGTTATGGCATGGAGCCAGCTGGAATTTCGTTCTTTGGGGTGCAGGTCACGGCTTTGCTCTCGCCATTCATAAATTTTGGGCGAAGCACACATGTAATTTATCTATTAAAAACAAAGCCCCTTATAAATTAGCCGCCTGGAGCCTGACATTTATCACCATCGCTTTATTATGGGTACCATTTAGAGCTGAAAATTTTTCAGCCACAAGAAGCTTTATCCACGGCCTTTTTATGGGAAACGATGGCATATTCTGGGCCAGCACGAAGTGCTGCGTATTAATTACTCTAGCCTTGTTTTGGCATATTTCGTACGCGATAAGGTGGAAGCCACTGCTTAAATTTCCATCGCCAAGTTTTAATTTTGTTACTGGCTATATTGGCATAAGCTGCATTTTGGCAGCATTAATGGCCATTTTGTTATTTTCACCACGGGATACTACGCCCTTTATTTACTTTCAATTTTAGAGCTTTCTCACAATAAAATTTAAAGAGCATCAATAAAAATTATTTTTGAACTTCTGATTTACTTATTCAGGCATTTACACCTTCTCTAGATTTAAGAAAAACTTCAAATTAGAGTAAACTTATGCAATATAGACCCGAAATAGATGGATTACGTGCGCTTGCTGTCGTACCCGTTATTTTTTTTCACGCTGGGTTTGAATATTTTGGCGGCGGCTTTGTTGGAGTAGATATCTTTTTTGTTATAAGCGGCTATCTAATCACCTCTATAATAATAGCCGAAATAGAGAAAAATAAATTTTCTATAAATAATTTTTATGAACGAAGAGCACGTAGAATATTACCCGCTTTGAGCGCATGCCTTCTTGTGACATCACTATCTTCATTAGTTTTGATGCCCCCCCCCCTATTAGAGGAATATTCTAAAAGCCTTATATCAGTTGCGACTTTTTTGTCTAACGTGCATTTTTATCGAAGCAGCGATTACTTTTCTCCAGCATCCGAAGAAAACCCACTATTGCACACTTGGAGTCTATCCGTCGAAGAGCAATACTACTTATTTTTTCCAATCGTAATTTTTTTACTCTGGCCTTTAGGAAAAAAATGGGTTGTTTCCATACTGGCCGTTACCGCGGTAGCATCCCTCGCTTTGGCACAGACTCTGGCAACGGGGAATCAAGCATATGCAAACTTCTATCTTATATTTAGTAGGGCTTGGGAGTTGTTTTTTGGTTCAATAGCTGCATTTTTCTGGTATAAAAAAATAGAGGCAGCGCCTTTAATCAAAGAATCACTCAGTCTTTTGGGTCTTATATTTATATTCTTTTCGATTGTAGCGTTCAATAAATATACACCATATCCAAGTGTTTTTACCCTTGTCCCTGTACTTGGAACTTTAATGTTGATTTTATTCGCTACAGAGGGAACAACAATTAAAAAGTTACTATCGATAAAACCCATAGTATTTACAGGACTGCTATCCTATTCGCTCTATCTTTGGCACCAACCATTTTTTGCATTCCTTCGTATTAAGTCAATCGGTATGCCAGAAACTAAGCTGTTTTTTATAGCAATAATTATTATTGCTATAATAGCCTATCTTAGCTGGAAGTATATTGAAATCCCCTTTAGATCGAAGTCGAAGTTTTCTAAGCGAACAATTTTTCTCTACTCAGGCTCTTCTTTATGCGTTTTTATAGCTATCGGATTGATAGGATATTGGAGCGAAGGCCTCCCTTCTAGATATGAAAAATCTCTGTATAACAATAGAGCCAACCCGAGTCCCAAAAGGGCTGAGTGTACAACAAAGGGGCAGAACTACCTGAAACCTCAGAATGGCTGCACTTACTTCGGAGACAATGTAAGGTGGGCTGCCCTCGGGGATAGCCACGTCATCGAGCTAGCTTACTCTTTAGCAAAAATAATTGAGCCTAAAAATGAAGGGCTTCGCCATCTTAGCTTTAGCGGCTGCCCACCTATAATTAACTACAAAACAAAAAATATAGGTTGCAGCGAATGGCTAAATGAGTCGCTGGAGTATTTGGAAAATGATTCATCTATAAATAACGTAATTGTCGCCTTTAGATTTAGCTATTATTTTTTTGGCGACCAAAAAAACTCATATCCAGATTTACCCAATACTTCACCTGCCTTTAATTTTGCAGCTCCTCCCAAAGAAGACCTAAGAGAGCTTTTATGGAAAGATTTTGTGGAAATTATCGAAAGGTTAATTGCTTCCAATAAAACTGTTTATATAGTTTATCCGTTTCCGGAATTACCAACACACATAGATAAAGCCACTTCGCCTTTCTCAGTATTCTCCAGCCAAACAGCAATTCCAAACTTGGAAAAAGCTATCTCTGTAGAGTACTATCGCAATAGGAATTCATATATACTAGAAAAACTCAGCTCGCTACCGTATAACGAAAAACTTATTGCTATTGCACCTCTCAAAACTATTTGCAGCGTAGATTACTGTCCTGCCGCATTACACTCAAAGATTCTCTACTTTGATGACAACCACTTAGGCCTACAAGGCACTCAGCTACTTTTAAGCCCAATTTTTAAGGGAACATCAAGCAAGGACTTAAAATGAAAATAGCGGAATTCCATAAAGTACCAGGGGGCTTGGAAATCACGAGTAAAGTTGGATATCTGGATGGTTGGAGAGGAGTTGCCATCACATTTGTACTTGTATCACACTTTACTCAATTTCCTTTTGTTAATTTTGGCAGGCTTGGCGTAGACATTTTCTTCGTACTATCAGGCTTGCTAATGGCAAATATACTATTTGTCAAAAAAACCCCACTAGGAATATTTTATAAGCGAAGATTTAGTAGAATTGTACCAATTTTTTTTATTTTTGTTACTACAGTTTATGTAGCTAGTGCAATCAACAATTCATCTCTGGAACATAAAAATATAATATATACGCTAACTTTTCTTAGAACATATTTACCAACGCAACCTGGCATCTGGGACACTGAGTTACCTATAGGCCATTTATGGTCCCTTCATGTAGAAGAACACTGTTATATTTTACTAAGTTTGGTTACGCTCATACGCTTCTTTCGAGGAAAAGAATACCTTCTGCTTGGTGCTTTAGGACTAGTCTCTACCAGCTTGCATGCCATTTATATAAAGTTTCCCGAATTAAGTGATGGAAGTTATATTACAAACTCCGAAATTACAGCAAGCCACTTGTTACTATCTTCTGCGTATTTCTTATTTCTCAAAAAAAATCAGATCACAGTACATCCCTTTATACCAATCCTAACTTTTTTATTAGCTGTTCTTTGCTACACAAAAATGACACCCTGGTATTCGTCATGGCTTTTTTCTCCATTCCTTTTAGCATTTACCGTAAATCACCTAAACTTTCTCCCTAAAATAGGCATCCATATATTATCCAACCCCATACTTAAAAAACTCGGAATTTGGTCATTTTCTATCTACTTGTGGCAACAGCCGTTTTATCAATACTGCATAAAAGGTGCATCTATAGACTTTTTAACATCTTTAGGGTGGCTATTACTGGCCATTATCACAGGAGTTTTTTCGTTCTATACTGTAGAAAACCCAGTCCGGAATTTCTTAAATAAGAAATGGACTAATTAACTCTGATGAAGAAGCCTTCTGGAGTGCGGGGAGACGAATTAGGTACAGCAGCTGTACCACGGTCAAAAACACCTATGATTTCGTTTCCATTTTGATAGGGACCGACATTCGCCGAACCTTCAACAAAATCGATAGCCGGAGAACCCTCAGGAAGCGAATAGTCCCCTACTGCGATGTTTCGAGCCAATGCATTCCCCTCAAGAACTGCAGAGTTAGCCCCGGGACTCGAAGGAAGAGTGGAATCTCTTGCAGCTTGCCATTCACTTAAAGTTGTAAATTGCTTACCACCATCTTGATACCTAAACAGTTCCACTTGAGGGTTAACAGCAAATACATTGTAATCGCTACGGCTTATTGATTGCTGATAATCCCTAAGATCTAAATGTTTATTAGAGTTTCCGTAAAAAATATTTCCCAACAAAGACATTTCATGACTAACGGTAAAGTGATAGATAACTATATCGACTGGGGTTGAGATAGTCAGGCCACCATTAGTATTAAAAAAATTATGTTCTATATTACTTTTCCCTGAGTTGACAGTTCCCGTGATGCTCACCCCAATATTGTATTTGTCAAAAATATTGTTTGAGACAATATTCCAGCCACCACTGCCGCGTTCATCAGCTTGAGAGACAAAACCACTCCCTACATTATGTATATAATTGCGCCTCACAATCGCCTGATATTCAGAAGCTGGACAATCCAAAGCACTTGCCTTCCAATAAACAGCATTATTTACGTTGGTTATTTCATTATTTTCGATAATAACCTGATGGGTACTGTATGAAAGAATACCTTCGTTATGACTGCCCAAAGATTGCCCATTTTCAGTAGTTACTTTGTCAATCAAGTTATTCCGTACAATCCACTCTCGGGCACCATACATACGAATGGCCGCATTGTTTCCTCCGGCAATATACCCATGAGTGTTATAAATTTTATTGCCTTCGATAACCACGCCATAGGACCAATCAGATGGGTTATTGCAGCTGGCTGAAGGGCCAGCGTCCGATGTCACAATGGCACTCGCTAAAGCATTACGAATTACAAAATTTTTAATATGAATGTAATCTTGATGGCCTGCCAAATAAAAGCCCAGATAGGATTGCTGGAGATCAATAACAACCTCGTCTTCATCCCCAGGGGCTGCCTGTATGGTAATCGGCTGTTCGCGCGTTCCACTTTTATCTATATACATGGATATCGGAATTTGGAAGAAATTCTTCCCTGCCGAGTTTGTTTCGCGGTAGGTTCCAGCTTTAACATTAAGGGTATCACCTGCGGCCAACTTGGTTATACCTTGCTGAATTGTTCTGCATGGCTGGGAAGATGAACAAGGGCCGGCATCATCACCTTCCAGTGAAACCCAATAGGTTTCAGCATACACAGCTGAAGTTGTTGAAAAAACAGCATAAACTGCCAGAATACAAAGAAACTTTTGATACATGATAGCCACCCGGAGCTTCTCTTTGAGATCGCTCATATCTTAATTAACTAGAATTGCCCTTCAAACATAGCCAAAGACACCGTTCTGCCAAGCCAGTGAATAATACGCTGGCTCAAGCCCTTTCTACGTGAGCGAACTCACAAAACTGACAACCATCAAACAGCTTTACTATGGGCAGGTATTTGACCATTCGGCTTCTTTAATCGCACAGCGGAGCTCCCCCTCACTAAGTTTTCAACATGAGAGTTCAGCAGCAGCATATACTTTAAGCTCCAAAGACCCTCCTCCAGGTCACAAAATTGACCGCCGACCATAAAAAATCTGAGTGATCTTTTTGGTCAGCCTGATGTTCCATTACCATCCTTTGTATTGCTTTTTTATCAAAATATTCAGTTAACAAACTGTCAGCTTCTAAAGCCTTCACATGGCTGGAAAGGGCCGCACCTCGCTTCATCCACTGACCTATGGGCACACCAAAACCACTCTTTCTGCGATCAATCACACTGCTTGGAAGATACTGTCGAGCCATTGTTTTCAAAATTAGCTTTCTGTGGCGCATGGTTTGTTTATATTGTAGAGGCAAGCTTTGTGCAAATGATATAACATTATTGTCCAAAAAAGGGACTCTCGCCTCTACACTGGCAGCCATACTCATCTTGTCTTGCCTGTTTAATATTGATATCAAGTAGGTATGCAAATCCAAATACGCCGTGCGCGTTGTTGTGTCTAATGAACACCCTTGGTCTAAAATGTTGTTTCTGTACCGAAATTCACAATTAAAATTTTGCTTATAACACTCCCGAAGCATTTTTATATTGGAGTGTGTAGAGTTAAAAAGGATGGCGTTCTCGAGGCTTTGTGTGCAATATGTCGATAATTTTTTGAAACGATGATCTGGTATCGCATTGAATAACAGCGACAGCGTAGTTCGAAGGGCTCGCGGCATTTTTCTCAGGTTTTCAATAATGCGCGGTATGTAATATCGCGGGTATCCACCGAATAATTCATCAGCCCCCTCTCCCGTCAGAACCACAGTTACCCTCTCTTTTGCAAGTTTGCTAATAGCGTAAATATGAACTGAGTTTGTAAAATTTAAAGGCAAATCTGAATGCCAAATCAACTTTGGTAATAACTCAACGTACTCACGAGAATTTAACTTAATCGTGTGATGATTTGTATTATATTTTTTTGCGACCAACAGTGCGTGTTCCGATTCATCATATTCGGCCTCATGAAAACCAACTGAAAATGTATTAAGGCGATCTTTCGTTGATGAAGCTGCGATTGCTGTAACGAGACTGGAATCTATTCCGCCACTGCAAAATGTTCCCAAAGGTACATCACTCATCATTTGGCTTTTTATGGCCTTTGATAAAACTTCATCAAAAGCCAACAACGCATCTTTAAAACTACCACCAAAACTTTCGCCTTCTGCAGCTCCTTCCCCCAAATAATCAGTAACGCAAGTCCTTTTTGCACTTACAGTTAAACTATGCCCCGGCAGCAATGTTTTAATATCTGAAAAAAGGTTATCCTCACCAGCTACTTGATGGAATAAAAAGTATTCAGGGATTTTTTCTTCATTTACTCTAGGCGTTACTATTCCACTATCGGTTAAAGCTTTTATTTCGGACGAAAAAGAGAATAAACCATTATTTTCTGCATAATAGAGTGGTTTAATTCCGGCGCGATCTCTTGCCAATGTGAGCTTTTCTTCTACAGAGTCCCAAATAGCAAAAGCAAACATTCCGTTTAAAAGTTTTATAGCCTCAAGTCCTTTCGCTGAAAATAATTTCAACACCACTTCCGTGTCGGATGAAGATGTAAAGCCAACACCTTCTTTCACTAACAAGTGCTTTATTTCTAAGTAGTTATATACTTCTCCATTAAACACTATCGTAAAACGTCCATCCTCTGTTTGCATTGGCTGATGGCCATTTGCGATATCAATTATACTCAGCCTTCGATGCCCCAAGCCTACAGGGCCTTCAGTATATGAGCCACTCTCATCCGGGCCACGATGAGTTATGATGTCACGCATTTTAACTAGCAAGTCAGCTGTAAAACATGATTTATCTTTTTGAAAAAATCCAACAATACCGCACATAAGTTTATAGCCCTAGATCTACATTACTTACTACCCATTTGAACTTCCCAGATTTTGTTCTCGGGAGTGCATCAACCAACTCAATTTCTATGTTTATAGATTCGCCCAGCCTCTCTTTAAGGTCATGAACCAATTGACTGCGGTGACTATTTTCAAAATTTTCTCCTGGAATCAATTTTACGCAGATTCGATCTAAGTCAGTCTGAATTATCTGCGAGCCACTGATTGAGTTTAATGGCTTGAACGGGTGTGTTAATACACTAGGAGAAATAAATCTACCATCTTTTAATTTAAGTAAGTCTTCAGCTTTGGTGGCAACCTCGTTCATTAACGGAAACGAGCGACCGCAAGCACAATCTTCGACCTTTATCCCAGTTCTATCGTTGGTGACATAACGGATTAGAGGCATTCCGAAGTTTTGCAAGGTCGTTCCGATCATCATGCCCTCTTCACCTGGACCTACTGGAAAGTTATCGCGATCAACAATTTCGGCAATGCCATACTCGGGGAATATGTGATGCCCGGAATGATATTCACATTCACCTGCAAATATCACCCTTTCAGCGTGTCCATAATAGTCAAACACTTTACATGAAAAAGCTTTTTCTATTGCACATCTTTGAAAATCGTAGAGTGTTTCAGAAGATGTTAGAATTGCATCGATAGGCAATGTTTCATTTTGATTGAGCATATACTTTGCCAGTACATAAAGTGATGACGGGTAACCATCAATTACTTTAGGCTTAAAACGGTTTAATTTTTTCAGGTAGTGCGGCAAGGTTTCTGGAGATAGATGAAAATTTGACAAATAAAGCTGGTTATGAACAGCGTTTAATCTCCAGTATGGCGGTTTTTTTTGAGAAAGTGGAACTATAATATTACCCCTCAGGGTTGCAATCCTATCTCCAAATCTATTGAAGTTAACACCAGCCCAACGATACTGCCTATCCATGGCCGCATAGGTCATCCCCATCATACGTTTATCATAAAGAACTTCTAGAGGTGTTCCTGTGGTACCACTGGTATGACCATCGACCAGGGATTTTCTATGGAAATCTCTAGACCAAAGCTCGTTGAAATTTTTTTTAATTATGTCTTTTGTTAAGACTGGAATTTTAGGTAAATCTTCCAGGGACTTAATGTCATCAGGCTGTAATTTATTATCTTTAAAAAGCTTATTGTAATATGGTACCGTCTGGTATGCATGTTTGATAATTCTGGACAACATTTTTTCTTGCTGATCTAAAAGAATATTCTCTCCAAAAAATTCATTGGCAAGAAGCTCTTCTCTAAAAGATTTAAATTCTTTACTATACCTTTCTCTATCTAATTTTACGCTATACATGTTAAGCATGAGTGTCTGCAAAAAAATCGGCATAGATGCGTATAGCTTTTCATATTTTGAACTCATAAAACTCCCTAAAAAGCATATCTCTTAACAACTTCCAAACTTTGTAATTCTTTTGAAAAAAATTTATACAGCCTTAAAGAGATTGATATAGGTTAGTCAGTTTTTTACCGATTTTCTTGTAGGTATATTTATCCATTATAAGTTTTCTTCCTTCCTCTCCAGCTTTCACGCATTTTGTCTTATCGGAAAATAACATTAATATTGTGTCAATATATTCCTGTTCCGTTTCTGCATAGAATACACTTTCGTTGTTAATAACGGATATACCTTCACAAGCAATGGGATTAGCGACTATTGGTAAAGACATCGCCAAGGCATCTAGAATTTTCAACTTAGTTCCACCACCGTCATTTATTGGGCAAGCATACACTGAAGCCGAGTTCATATAAGGTCTCACATCGTCCACAAACCCATGAACGAAAATTCGCGGGTCTAATTCAGCCAGCTTCAAAAGTTGTTCAGGTGGAGATTGGCCAACAAAGTGGGCAGTCACATCTGGGCATTCTTCTACTAGAAGCGGCCATACTTTATTTATAAAAAAAAGAACTGCCGACTTGTTGGGATACCAATTCATCCCCCCCACAAAGAGAATACTTTTATCCGTCACATTGACTCTATCAGGTGTAAAATAGTCAACATCAACACCATTACAAACTTCATCTACATCGAGACGGCTATCTAATTTTTTAAGGCGGCTTGTATCCAATTCCGAACATGTCAAGTTTTTATTAAAAATACTACAATTATTTTTTTCATATTTTTCAAGCTTTATACCTTCGATATAGTAATAGTATTTCTTTAAAATATTTTTTTCTCTTTCTGCTCGCCTCAACATCATATGTGACTCAATATTATGATGATTCAAGACAGCACTTACAGGAGGAAATAGTTCGCTGTAGGGAACAAGGCTGATTGTATCGAAGTGAATAACATCAAATTTTACCGATTTCAGGATATTAAGAACTGCCGCGTCCATAGCTTTTGATTTTAGCCATAAGACACTGTAAGGCTTTTTGGAGAAGAGACTGAGAAAGGCCAGAGCGTATTTACTAAAAGCAGTTTTTTCACAAGGAATATCGATAAATTTCACAAAATCACATATTTCACCGAGTTTTTCAAAAGCTTCTTTTTTCCCTATAGATTCATTTTCGAACATTGTCTTCAAAAGCTCAGACTGCACAAATGACAGTAAGTACACATCGTGATATTTCGCCACCTGATTTATCAAATTGTAGCTTCTCAGCAAGCTGCCACCTTTTGGCGGATAGGGAATAAAATGAGACAACCACAGAATCTTCTTTCTATTTATATCCAAAACGCATTCTCATATTTATGAAAACCAATGACACGATTAAATTCATTACGGCAAATTATCAAGTATTTTTTGAACTACTGCTGGCCAATTGTAAGATTGCTTGTACTCCAAATACCCCTTTTCACCCATCTCCTTGCATTGCTTAGTATCTTTGAGAATTTCAATTATTACCTTGGCCAGAGCTCTGGAGTCACCCGGAGTTACAACATAACCACTATTACCATTGGAAATTATCTCCGGCATAGCACAGATATTAGTCCCGACACATGGCAACCTATGAGCCATTGCTTCCGCAAACGAAATTCCAAAAGGCTCATATAGAGAGGGAAGCACAAACAGCGATGCATTCATATATTCGTCAAGTAATCTTTTTAACCCTGATTCTGTATTTTTTTGAATAAAGCCAACGGATTCCACACCGTCGGGAAGATTATTCAATTTGGGGCCGACCAATCTCAATGTAGCATCAGGAATTTCTTTCTTAATCATTCTAAATGCTTCAAGCAGATACTTCCCTCCCTTCCTTTCAAAATCTTTCCCAACCATTAAAATAGTAGGGTTGTTATACGAACGACCCTTAGAATCAGCAATTCTTGAAAGGTTTATTCCCGCGCCAACAGGCATAACTTTGCTCTCACTGACGCCAAAGTCATTAACAAATGACTTTGCCAACCAGGAACTCATGGGAAAAATTCTATCCATTTTTTCGTATAGTTTTTTCTCCCAATTCAAGGCTCTATTAATTATTGAACGTGAGATCGCAGGAGACTTGTATGGGCTAGAAAGCAATGTTGCCAAATTTCCATCATGATAAGAAACATTAACTTTGTCATTTCGTGATAAATCGTACCAAGCACCAATCTGGCAAACGACATCGAACTCAACATTATCGTATTGAATTTTTTTCCTGGCAACTTTACTCATTGATTTAAACAAAGAATGATCCAAATGATACTTGAATTTCCATTTTTTAATATCTGGATCGACATTTCTAAGTTTCGAAAGATTCTTGGCAAAAAAACCCGGTTCGGCGCTATAAGCTTTCTCCAAAACTCCCACCTTATCTAGCTCTCTAAAAAAATAATGGCTACTTCCAGACCATGTACTGTGATCGAAAGGATCTTCGTCAATCACCCCAATCAATTTATGTTTTTCCATCAAATTCTTTCCTTAATACAAACAAGATTATCTTATCCAGCCTGACAGCCGAGAAAAAAAGTCAACCTTATTTTTTGCTATTGACTCTTGAATTCCAACTCTTGCCAGTCGAGCCATATCTGATTTCCGCGAGTTCCAAGAACCATATAAAGCACAACCTGCACGATAGGTTTTAGACACTAACTCGATCGCCTGACTTGGAGCATATCCATTTGGATAGCAAAATATATCTATTTTTGTTCCGGTAATTTCCTGCAATTTAATTTTTGATTGAACAATTTCTTGTTGCAAGACAGGTGAGCATGTTGAATCAGTTAACCTTGTGTGATTCATCGTGTGGCTACCAATATCGACTAATCCACTTTTTTGCATACACTTAATTTCGGCAGAATTCATCAAACACCTTTCCTCAACATAATTTAAGCAAAGTGTCTCCTTAGCAATATTTATATAACTATTTATTTCACAATCTTTATATTGCTTTGCCTCTTCAATTAAGCAGTCAATTTCTTCAACAGTCAGCATCTCCCAATCAAAGAAACGAGCACGTTTTGAACAAGCATCTACAAGCCACTGCATAGAGGTCGATCTTTGATAATCTTTTACGCCTTTATTCGTACAATGAAGGAGAAGTTGCTGCAATCTTCCTGGCCAAAAATTATTCTTACCAACCATATCCGCCACACAAAACACTGTAGCCGGTATTTTATGTTTTTTTATGATTGGTAAAGCAAACTCTAGATTATCCAACCAACCATCGTCGAATGTAATTGCGCAGTATCTATCACCATTGCTATCACCTCTGAAGTAGCTTCCTTCAACCCATTCTGCTAATGATGTAATTATGTATCTTTCTTTAAGCCATAGTATGTTTTTTTCAAACGTCTCTGGAGTGACACACATAGACGGCTGCTCATTAATATATCTGGCATCATCGCTGGGCAATATCCTATGATAAGCAAGAATAAGGAGTTGATTCGACCTGTATCGATCAACACACGCAGCAAACAAAACCACAAAGCTCTTTATAAGATACTTTATTGCACTCAAAATTTTTTCAAACACTAACACGAGGATATACCTAACTTGCATAACAGTAAACTTGCAATCATCAACTCAAAGATCGTCCTTTTGCTATTTTTAAGAAAAAGGAGCCTTAGTTACACCGTATAATTTGGTGCAAAACTTGATCCAACTCATCCGTTTTTGCCTTACGGGAATATTTATCAATATCGGATATATTAGATCTTTGAACAGCTTCAATAACCTCTGATAACGCCGCTAGAGCACCTTCAACTGAATCAAAAACATATGAATTCTTCAACCCACCGATTAACTCGGCAGTTGCACCCTCTTTGTGGCAAAACCCCAGTATAGGGCGTCCAGTTGCAATATATTCGTATGCTTTAGCGGGAATTTGTGGATTGAATTGTTTATTTTGAACAAGCAATAGAGCATCAGCCGCATACATTTCTTTAACGGAATCTTCAAATCCAACAAAAGGCAATACAGATACAACGCCTTTTAACTTATATTTTTTAACATCATTAGCCAGAACCCTCTGATCAATAAAGCCTTGAAACGCAAATTCAATTTCATCTTTTTCTATTCGTCCTGATTTTAAAAGATTACACAAAGCCTCAAAAAAAACGTCAAGTTTCCGTCCACCATAAATAGATCCACTGTATAGTATTTTAAATTTTTTATTTTGTTTCTGTTCCCGTATATTTAAAAGCTTCTTTCTGTTTAAACCTGGCAGGTCATGGAATCCATTTTCAATACATGAAAATTTTTTATGGTATTCAATGGGATAATTTTTCTGATATAGAGAACAGCTATGCTTTGTTACAAATACAATCCCAGAAGCATTTTTGACAGTAAATCGATCTACCAGAGAAATGGCCCATCGCTTGCCCTTTACCTGCTCACCAATAAAATCTAATTGAACAGGATCTCGATAATCAGCAACCCAAGGGACTTTTGTAATCTTTGATACGAAACCAGCTACTATATGTGAGACAAATGGAGGGCATGTTGACCATATAACATCAGGTTTAAATTTTTTAACTAAGTATATAGCTTTTGGAATTGAAAATAACAGCCAACTCCCCCACTCATCAGGAATTGCCAGCCAATCTATATACTTTCCTCTAAAACCAATTTTTTTTGAGTTTATAGCTGGAAGTCGATATGTCTTACTTTTTAAAGACTCTGGATAAAATAAACTGTAGTCGACCTCTCCACCATAACATGATTTGTTTACAGTCAAGATTCTCACATCCCAGCCTAATTCTGCTAGGTGGTAGGCAAATGCCAAACTTCGCTGAACGGCTACAGCATTGCTCGGAGGAAAGTGAAACGACACCATCAATATTCTTGGCATAGGAAAACTCCAAATATAATGCCACTTTAGCAGTGATTCAGCACATCCATTATTATCTTGTATTTAACCGAAAATGCTGAATTCCTTTATTCAATAGGCGCTGCATTTGACTTCTATCCTCCCTGGTCAAATAAAATCCGAACCATAAGTACGCCACAAAAACAAACATCAAAAATACATTAAGGATGATGGAATAGACTACTGGCAACTGGATGTACAAACTAAAGATATAGAGAATCAGTGCCACAGTAACGGAAGATCCAATACGCCCCCATTGGAGTTTCATATTGTATAGTTTTGTAGATATCCAGTTAAGAGCAAAAAAACGCAACCCCATACTAATTATAGTTGCCCACGCAGCTCCCATTGCTCCATAATCAGGCACCAGAAAATAATACAGTAAGATAGTTGCAGGGAAAGCTATCCAGTCAATTCTTGCTTTCCAAATCGTTTTTTTAGAATACAAAATTCCAAACATGCAAAAATACGACCAAATATGAAAAACATAAGCAAATACGATAATACCTGTAATCAGGTAAGCTTTATGAAATAACGGATCGGCCATTACCCTTAATATATCTTGTGAAAAAATTGACAACCCTAATGCACAAAAAATAACAAACGCTTGTGTCATTCTAAAAACCGAACGAAATTTCTCTACGGCATCAGGCTTTTGAACTATTTCGTATCTTTTGGAATCCCACATTTGAGCAAATGGAGTCCACGCAAATGAAACCAAAATAAAGCCAAACTTATAAGCAAGAGAATACAAACCGACCTCAGAAATACTTATGTAGTGCTTTATAAAAAGACGGTCACCATACGTTGTCAAAAATAGCGCTATAGAAGAAAACATCAAAGGCCAAGAAAATGACATTGACTTCTTGGAAATTTCAAATGAAAATTTAATCTTTGTTTTGAATAAAAGATATAAAGCAAGTATCAAGCTGTGAACAAAAGTAAATGAAAAAACAGCATATACAACCCCAGTAATATGTAGTTCTTTATAAACAACGAAATACAAATTACAAATTACCGCTAGCACCAAGCGGAGAATCGATAATAATACAAATAGAGTCGGCTTTTGCTGCGCGCGAATGTAGGCCATGGGAATTGCCGACATGGTTTGAAAAACCATCGTTGCTCCGTACAACAATATCAAAACAGCTCCGTCGGAAACATCTACATTCTCAAATAGATAAGTAGCAGAATAATCCCGAGTAAATACAATAAACGAGTAACCTAATAAATTAACAAATAGCGCTGTTAAAAAAATTGTGAAAATAACTTTTCTTTTATCGCTTTCTTCTTTACACTCGGAATAAAATCGAAATACGGCTTCAGAACCTACAACTCCAACAACAAGCCCGACCATTTCAACACTCATAGAAAGCAAGTCAGCAATACCGTAATCCTCAGGCGTCAAATAGCGCGTATAGATCGGCAGCATAATAATGCTCGTAGCATGTTGAAAAATTGTTGCTACCGAGTAAATTGCCGTCTGATTTAATGAATTTTTAGCTATGCGCATAGAATATTTATTCTAACTATTGTCAGCTGCCAGTTTGCTGCACTATATGTTAAAAAAGTCACAATTTCAGTGCTTCCACCATCTATGACGAGATTTTTTACTTTGAAAAATTCGAGAGGACAGATTTTCAGCCAACCAACGAAACTCTTGCGACCTCCGTTCAAATTTGGTCATTTCGTATCCATATCCGCATGATAGACGCCAATCGAGGATTTCAGATACCGGCACAAACCAGCCATTCTTGGACGCGATATAATCCAATATTCTCTTTACTGAGTCTCTAAGCATCCCATTCCGGCAAAAACCTTTTGCTAAGTGTGTTGAAAGAATGCAAATCCCTTTATCGGCAACTAAGTTATCTATTGTTTCTTTTGTTACGTACCGCTCAAACTCCACTACATTATCTACTGAAGAGCTCGAAAACCAGTAATTAACCAAGCTTCGGGCAGGATCTTGAAAAGGCATAGATGGATTAAATTTCAAACAATTGAGCTCCTTGAAAGTAAATGCTCGGCAATATTTGATATATTTTTCAGCGTAGTCTCCCCAGTAAAAGTCGGATCCTTCTTTTTCGCCAGAGTAATATTGGCTATTATGACTCAGAAATTTAAACCCTAACTTCAGAAGTTGAGAGTCGAATCGCGCTCTACCCCAATAAAGGTTGTCACGATTCGAAGCATGGTTAACATGTAATGAAGGAAAATAGCCTAGCTTTTTTTTGAAAGTTTTTAACGCTTTTATGACTTCTGTTCGCACAGAACTTTCCATAGTCGGGCCGTGCCAGGTAACCTCAAATCCTCTATCACGTAACCAGAGAATAAAATCGAGATACTCTGTGTCACTCAATGTCGATGAATGCATATATGGCGAGTTTAGATGATCATCGTATTTAAGCGGCCAAACAGTCTTTGTTGTAATTAGCCCTATTGAATCAAGATGCTTATAAATAGGATAAATATTACCTAAATTGCCCCCATCTGTGTCATCCAGAATTGTGAAAGCAAAGTCTTTAGAACCCGGATAAATCATAATCTCATCCAATGAATCAAGCACAAATTTCGGTGTTCATTTATTGCCTTGCAATGCATTAACCAAATCCAGGTCATAAACAAAACAACCACTATTTGCACCTATATCAAGTAATGAGAACAACTAACTTCCGAAATATTTATTTTAAAAAATAAAACTTTTAATCAAAAAAGCACTATTTGTAACAATATAGCTTTATATACTTATCCAGCATCAATTTGATATCGAATTCCTGTTTTATTTTCAAAAAACCTCTCTTCCCGAAATCATCCTGCTTATCTGAAAAATTGACCAGTTTTTTAATCGCTTCAGCCAGCTCAACTGATGATTTGGGAGGCACCAAAAAACCTGTAACACCATCATCAATAACTTCTCCGACACCACCAACATTAGTAGATATCACGGGTTTAGAAGCAGCCATCGCCTCAAGAATTGATAACGGCATACCCTCAGATACCGAGGGCATGCAGAATACATCACTAGCCTCCAATAATCGACTAACATCCTCCCGAAAACCAAGTAAGGTAACTTTTCCATCTAGCTCAAGATCTTCAATTTGGCATAATAAAGCATCCTCACAGTCCCCTCTCCCGGCAATAAATACGCGAACCTCATGCCCTTCTCCCAAAAGACTAATTGCCTCAAGAAGATATTGGTGCCCTTTCACAGGGTACAAATTACCTACAGCAAGAATCATTATTTGAGATTCAGAAAGCCCAAGCATCGAACGCGTTTCGTTCCGGCGTTCTCTATCTAATCGATACTTATTGACATCGACGCCATTGGCTATGTATTTAATACGATTTAAAGGGATGCCGAGTTTAACATTGAGTTCTGATTTTATATCTTCAGACACTGCAACCATATCGGTAACTCGAGAAATAACCCGATACAGTAATCTACGCTGTAACTTATCTCCATAATAATTTTTCCCGTGCACAGTTGTGATGACCTTTGCTCTAGCCCACGGAGAGGCCAACCCTACGCATGAATTCATTAAAAATTCATGCGAATGAATCACATCGATATCGAGCTCTTTCGCCACTGTAACAATTTTTTTGACCAAGGATGGTACGCTTTGCGAGCCGCGATGAATCAAAACATCGATTCCTCGACTTATCAACTGCTCACTCAACCAACCTTCTTTTAAAAGGAATACCGTATTTTCCCACCCTAAATCCGCCAATTTTTCCACTAGGCGGATCATAAAATTTTCAGCACCTCCCGGACCTCCTGTCTCAATAGCGTGCAAAACTCTTTTCACTTTAGGGCCCCTTCATCACATATCTCAGAATGCGAGCCCTCATGAACAAGCACGCCATGCGTTCCCAATACCAATCCAAAGAGCAGCCACATCATTGGAAAATAAAAGCTACTCACGAATGCGGAACAAACTGCAAATCCTAAAAATCCACACCTAATAGCACTATAACTATACGCTATAGCATCAAGTTCCACAGATGCATTTAGGTGTTTTTTCAGTGATATAGAGCGGAGACGGAGACTACTCGCTGCAATAAAAAAAAGGAAAACACCTACCAACCCACGCTCCGACAAATAATCGATATAAGTTGAATGTGACGATCTTCCGCCTAGATGCCTCCTTTTATTCCATCCCTCAATCAGATCCCCCCTCTGCTCCTGGTACTTCCATGCATTCCAAGCATATTGCCCGGTACCAACACCTAGGATTGGATTATCTAAAAAGATATCCATCCCAATTCCCCAAGAATAAAGGCGTTCATCTGCAGTCCCTTCGCTGGCATTTTGTATTGACTTAACTTCACCAATATACTCATCAGGCACCAATATGTTAACAGCCACCAGCATGACTGAACCACCAATTAATATGAAACAATACTTTCTTTTCGAATAAAGAAAAATAGCAATAAAAACCATAGCTAGCCCTAAAAACCCGCCACGTGAACCTGCAACAATCACGGCAGAACAAAGTGTAACTAATGCCACAATACAAATTAGTCTAAAGCCACCTTTAAAATAAGACATGCCATAATAAGCAAAGGGTACCATTGTCGCCATGACTACTGAGACATCGTTTTCATCGCCAAGCGTGCCAGGGCCTTGGCCTCCACTGGCTACAACCTGAAGGGGAACAACAATCAGCAAGATGGCCCACATTCTCAGAAAAACATCCAGGCTTTTTCGCGATCGCAACGCAACTATTGCGCCAAGAATAAAGCCAAAGAAATATGTTACTTCTGTTTGCAATAATTTGAAAATGGAACCAGAGTTTTCAGCATAAAATAGTGAAAGCACGCTAAGAAAAATGATGGCAATGAAGAATCCCACCTCTTTAAAGTAAACCTCCCTCTTACAATCACCATAACAAAGCCAAAATAGAAACAGTGAGAGAGCACAAAGACTACCCAATTTTAAGGACGACACTATAGGAAAATAGTCCGGCAAACCCGAAAACACCAACAAAACATACACAATAAATATCTTCGCGGGCAAATCAATTCGACTAGCATCCTTAATCAAAATATTCTCAGCCTTTTTAGCAATAGATCGGCTAGCGTGCTAAACATTTTTTAATCTCAGAACAAAGATTTGTCTTTTGGCGATCTAAGGAAAAGTTAGATAGAATTCTCTCTCTAGCACATTTCGATAGCTTTCCATAATTGCTCTTGTCATCACCCAAAACAAGCAATTTCTCAACTAAACTCTTATGGTTTCCAGGATCAAATTTGTAACCCGTTTCTCCATCAACTACCTGCTCTTTCAAACCCTGCAAATCCGAAACACACAATGGCAAACCCGATGAAGCCATCTCCAATGCCGACATAGGGAATGAATCCCACCCTGTTGAAGCTATTACACCCACAAAGCTGCCAGCCATAATTTGAGGTAAGTCATTTCTGTAGCCACCAAAAGTTACGTAGTCTTTCGCTTTCGTTCCCCGGAGCATGTCAAGAAAGCGTTTTTCTTCGCCCGGCCGGTTACCACAAATCAAAAAATGCCAATCTTCTTTACCCAAAACATCTATTAAGTGAACAGCCGCCTTGATTAGAACGTGAACACCCTTTCTCGGCTCCATATGACCAGAATAAAAAACCACCTTACGTGATTTGTCTATTCCAAATGCGCGCTGCAAATAAGTTCTATCACTTTTTTCCGGTTTATATTTTTCCGTGTCGACACCGGTTGGAATCACTGAAGTTGATTTTTCAGAAATCCCTCTCCCATTTACCGCCAAATCACGCATCGCTTCAGATTCAAATATGTACAAATCTGGCCCACTCTTACATATAGATACTTCGAAACGCTTGAGCAGCAATTTGAACCCAAAATTTTTATCACTAATCGGCGCTCCCCAGTATGAAATAATTTTTTTCACGCCTGCGTTTCTCATGACTTTATAAAGCGGCGCTCGCACCTGTCCATCAAACACCCAAACCGTATCAATATGGTGCTCAGAAATATACATAGACACACCGGCAATCAAGTCTTTGTTGGATTCATACAAATCCAATGCTAGAATATTTTTGTACGACTCAGGGAGACTTTTGGGGTGACCTGACTCCAAACTTTTAAATGAAAAATGAACATTTTCCGAACTCTTGAATACTTCACAGCCAACAGAAAAAAACATATCTTCCAATGGGGTCATAGCATATCCAGCATTAGAAGGAACATGAAAAATAATTAATATTGCAGACAATTTTATTTCCTTTTTAGAAATGTTTGATATTAAAAACTTTCACTCCACGAAAGATGCTCAAGCCAATCTTCAATTTCATAGGGAGGGCATTTAAGTATTCTATCAATTTCTCTATCACACATCTTCATACACTTCATGGAAAAAACCAGATAAGCAGAAGGCTTTTTACCCAGCAGAAAGGCTGGCACCTGCAACATCTTTGCACCTATCTGAGATGTTGTATACCAGTCACCAATTCTATATGTCCATATTGCAACCATTAATCCTTCTTCCTCATTTAGATCGACAACAGACATTTGCATAATTTGCCCCCCAGGAAGCACAATTTCAGAATAATTACGTGCTTTAGCCTCATGAGCCAATCTATTCTCTTGATAGATCAACTCTTTTCCCTGGCGCTGATCGCCATAGGTTAATGCAGTTACCGTAAAATCTGCCATGCGCCATTGCTGCGCTCGATCATAGCCATAAAAGTCGGGCAGCCATATCGCTTCCTCGACTACGCTATATTTTTCACCTCCTGAATAAGCCATTGCTGCATGCTTGGTTTCCATGCCGTTATCAATATTCATCACATAAACTGGTAGTGCGATAGACACTAAAACAGCTAAGATACCCGTAGCTTTCGCTGACCCTGCATTCACACTACTCTTTATTTCCACAACTTGCGTATTCAGTGTGGCCCGCTTAGGAACTCTTCCCGACAAGAAACGCATAATCAGAAAAAAAATCAGTAGCACTCCTGAAAAGATATACCAACCAAAATTAACGTGACTTTCAGATATCAGAGGGTGTCGCATTTCTGTGTAATAGGCAATCAATACCAGACTAATAACCCTAATCCAATTAGCCAGCACCGATAAAACCAAAGCAGTTATTACCGAAGCAACGTGGCACTTTAGCCCAGAGCCTAGCTCCGAGTAACAAAATCCAACAAAAATACCAACCATGACATAGTTCAAACCAGAGCAACCTCCAGCAACCTCAACAATGCCAGAGGGCAAATAAATACGAAAACCATCAATAAATGCAGGAATATCCTGAATGCCCAACCACCAACTGACAATATAAGTGGTTAGGAGCCTTAACGGGTAGACCAGCACGTCCCATATTGGAACGGCAAAATACAGAAGGCCTACAGGAATAAGTAAGCACCTGGCAATTCTCGCCCCCATACTGGCCAACATTCCACCCCAAAGCATCAGTGGCAGTGCCAACTGCTGAAGAACCTCTGTAAAGCTGATGTAACCGATGGACCAGAGTACCGATGCTAGGAATACTACATAATGTCCTGATTTCATTGGGCGTATAGAAATGGCCTTCAAACTTCGCCGCCTAATCCAAGTCAGATAGATCGCTATAAGAACCACCAAATAACCATGAGAGTAGGCCTCATCAAATCTAACCCAGCGAAGATGCAGAGACTGAATTGTTTGCCAAAATACCATCACCGCAATCACAACTGACAATGCAGTTGATACCTGCAAAAACATAACCCTATTGCTTTTTTTTGCTTCCAATACCACACTCCCTTGGAGCTTGAGCCCGTGTTATCTATTTTTATCACAGGCGAGCAGCATATGTAGACAATATCTAAGTATTACACAACTATCCACGCCAACTATTACTGTGACAATGTTCAGCTCAAGACAGCCAAAATTAAATTATTAAAAATTGACTCAAAACCTGCGCGAATACAACTTACCAGTACAACCACTGGATCAATTGTGAACCCTCCAATGGCTAAAGCCAGTGAATTAATGTTACGGATGAAAGCCGAATCGGTCAGCGATTCAGCTGACTCATCCTTTCCCAACCTCGAGCAAACATTCACATAGTCTCAATAATTATTCCGAAGAATAATTTCAACGTACTTCCCGCGAAAGGGGGGAGGTACGGGTTCGCTATCGGGAACGCCAAACATAGCACAGCCTGAGCTATCTGGGAGTTAACACAGACACTTTTTGTTCCGATCATTAGATTTATCCATAGTGCACTTCACATCAAAAGCCCGTCCGTGAATCAAACTCCAACATTTCGGGGCCTACTGACGCATCAGGCCGCTCAGCCGCCCCGTTTAGACCCCGTTTTATTGACCCAGTCGTTTTATCCAGCTTCCTTTAACGAGAAAAATAGGTTTCTGTAGTTTATGTGATAGCATTCATGGCAATAAGTTAAGCATTCACCATCTACCGCATCACTACTATACATTTGAAACGAACCTGCAAAATCATGCCAAATCATGCCATTTCGATTGATGTCGAAGACTACTACCATGTCGCCGCATTTAAGGGTGTAATCTCGCCAAGCCAATGGCAAGAGTGGCCCTCACGAGTTGAACAAAATACCGACAAAATATTACAGCTGCTTGATAACAATGGCGTTCTAGGTACTTTTTTTGTTCTTGGCTGGGTAGCTGAACGTCACCCACAAATAGTTAGACGCATCTGCGCACAAGGCCATGAAGTTGCATCGCACGGTTACAGCCATCAACTGATTTACGAACAAAGGCCAGACACTTTTAAGGAAGAAACATATAAATCCAAACAAATTCTAGAAGAGCAGATCCAACTGCCAGTACATGGATATAGGGCCGCCAGCTACTCCATTACACGTAATTCTCTATGGGCTATTGACATCCTACTGGATCTGGGATTTCGCTGGGATTCAAGTATTTTCCCGATATATCATGATAACTACGGCATCCCCAACACCCCGGACTGCGCCTACCAAATCAAGGGGCGGTCTGGCGAATCCTTACTCGAGATTCCACTCACCACTGCCCGATTCAGCAAGCTGGCATTACCCGCTGCGGGCGGTGGATACTTCAGGCTCTACCCTTATTGGTTATCCCGAATGCTTTTTAAATACGCTACCCGGAACAAACCAGGCATCTTCTACATACACCCTTGGGAAGTGGATCCAAGTCAGCCTCGAATCAAAAATGCTAGCCGGTTAGCAAAATTTCGCCACTACAACCAACTGGGAGCTTGCGAAGGTCGCCTACAACAACTCTTGAATGACTTTGACTTTGACACAATATCAAATTTGATCAATGAGTTAGAACAGACAACGCTGGAAATTAAAGATATTGCTGCACTGTAATGGAGATTAAAATTTTACTTACCGATATTCATGCCGCCATTATCAAGCATTGGGGTTGCATGTCTGCTTGCGCGTCAAGCAAAGCAATACTTGACCTACACGACATGATCATTGTCGGTCGCCGACAAATTAAATCTTTAAAACAAGACAAGCAGAAAATCTCCAAGAGATTTCGTGGTGAGAATTTATCAAAGCTGGAGCAAGCCAATCTTAAACAAGCCATGCAGCACATTAGTACGAAGCTAAAAGCAGCTGAGTCATCCCTAAAACACCAAGAAACCACCCTGCTTGCCCATTTTTTACCCAAAAGATCGGTAACAGCCCCCGTACCCGACCGGTTTACCGATTATCTCAGTAACACAGTTAATAGTAAAATCACTATTTCTCCCGCCACAACAGCACATCGGGAGCAATGGGATGATTTTGTGCAGAACCATACCAATGCCTCAATCTATCACCTGTACGAGTGGCGAGCAGTTATTGAGCGAACCTTTGGTCATCAGAGTGACTACCTAATAGCATCAGATTCTAACGGTCGCTGTTGCGGAGTACTCCCTTTCACACTACTTAAAAGCCGCTTATTTGGTAATTTCGCAGTTTCATTACCGTACTTTAACTACGGTGGGCCACTGGCAGAAAATAGCTCTATTGCACGCAAGCTACTCGATATTGCTAGCGAACGGTGCCAATCCGCTGGACTGGAACACTTAGAAGTACGCACTAACCAACTACTAAACGGTTGGCCCCAACGCAACGAGAAGGTATCGATGATTTTGCGACTACCAGATTCTCAAGGATTGCTTGACAAACAGCTGGGCTCGAAGCTTCGCGCCCAAGTTAATCTAGCCACCAAGAACAAGCTAGAATGTGAAATTGGTGGCACAGAGTTACTAGCAGACTTTTATAGTGTTCTCACCGAAAATATGCGGGATTTAGGCACGCCAGTTTATAGCAG
The DNA here is from genome assembly GCF_052983295.1 of Porticoccus sp. GXU_MW_L64. Lineage (NCBI taxonomy): Bacteria > Pseudomonadati > Pseudomonadota > Gammaproteobacteria > Cellvibrionales > Porticoccaceae > Porticoccus > Porticoccus sp. GXU_MW_L64. The sequence continues at coordinate 86,008 of NZ_JBRKJK010000012.1, forward strand.
CCGATTCTTTCACGAAATACTACGTCAATTTTCTGAGCAATCCAGTATAGCGATAGTTTATAACGGACAGAAGCCAGTTTCATGCGCTTTTTTAATCGGCTTTAAAGACATGTTGGAAATACCTTGGGCATCGACTTTACGCAAATATAACTATCTTAACGCCAATATGTACCTCTATCGCCAAGTACTCGGCCAGGCTATCGATCAAGGCTACCGTTATTTTGATTTTGGCCGCTCCAGTAAGAACACTAGTACCTATAGGTTCAAAAAGCAGTGGGGAGCAGTTCCGATACAGCATCATTGGCATTACTGGCTACACGCAGGCCAGAAACTTCCTCAACTTAACCCAAATAACCCGAAATACCAGCTTGCCATTAAGGTTTGGCAAAAGCTACCTGTTTGGCTGACTCGAATAATCGGACCAAAACTGGTTAAAAGCCTTCCTTGACCCCTTTAATACCTAGGATACCCCATGACCTCTCTGACAAACTGTAAAATACGGATACCGATAGTAATCTAGCTGGCTGATTTTCACCAACTCATCAATACTATTTTTGATATTCAACAATCGGACTTAATAAGTATAAGGAATGTAATTTCTATAATCTGGCTATACAACCTCAATAGAGCCTTTTCGCAAAAACCAAAGTATCTCTAATATAGACAAGAGAATAGGGTCACTCAGGAAGTAAGGCCAACTAATAATATGACAGCTTATCAAAATAACTTTACCCACCTTAAACAACTTGAAGCCGAATCCATTCACATCATCCGTGAAGTTGTCGCCGAATTCGACAATCCCGTGATGCTCTACTCCATTGGTAAAGATTCTTCAGTGATGCTGCACTTGGCCAAAAAGGCATTCTTCCCCGGCACGCCGCCCTTCCCCCTCTTACACGTTGATACCACATGGAAGTTTCAAGAGATGATCAAATTCCGAGACAATGTCGCCAAAGAGTCGGGAATGAAGCTCATTGTCCATAAGAATCAAGAAGGAATCGATGCCAATATCAATCCTTTTGACCACGGTTCCAAATATACGGATATCATGAAAACTGACACCCTCAAACAAGCATTAAGCCACTACAAGTTTGATGCAGCATTCGGTGGAGCCAGAAGAGATGAAGAAAAGTCTCGGGCCAAAGAGCGAATTTACTCATTCAGGGACAAAAACCACCGCTGGGACCCGAAAAATCAACGCCCAGAGCTATGGAACCTGTACAACGGCAAGCACAATAAGGGCGAATCCATTCGCGTGTTCCCTCTATCGAATTGGACAGAACTGGACATCTGGCAGTACATATATATGGAGAATATTAACCTCGTTCCTCTGTATTTTGCGGCCAAACGTCCAGTAGTAGAGCGAGATGGCATGTTAATAATGAAGGATGATGATCGATTACCTATGCGTGAAGGCGAACAGCCTGAATATCGCTCTGTACGCTTCAGAACCCTGGGCTGCTATCCATTAACTGGCGCGATTGAATCTGAAGCGGATAACCTGCCAGACATAATTCAAGAAATGCTGCTTGCAAGAACCTCAGAGCGGTCTGGGCGGAGCATAGATAAAGATCAAAGCGGCTCAATGGAAAAGAAAAAGCGAGAGGGATATTTCTAGCCATCCCTACGGACATGGAGATTGCCGCGTCGCTACGCTCCTCGCAATGGCGAAAGCGGCCAGCTCTAAGCACATCGAATACCACCTTCAATAGCAACAGCTCCATTTCAAACCATATAGAATCAAAACAAATGACCGACCAAACAGAACTTATTAAAACCGATATTCTTGGCTACCTGAAACGCCACGAACAAAAGGACATTTTACGGTTTATTACCTGTGGCAGCGTAGACGATGGCAAATCCACGCTTATTGGTCGGCTGCTGCATGACTCAAAAATGATCTATGAAGATCAGCTTGCCGCTATCGAAAATGACAGCAAAAAAGTAGGCACCACCGGCGACCAGGCCGATTTGGCGCTATTGGTCGACGGCTTGCAGTCAGAGCGGGAACAGGGCATTACCATCGACGTAGCCTATCGGTTCTTCTCTACAGAAAAACGCAAGTTCATTATTGCCGACACTCCGGGGCACGAGCAGTACACCCGCAATATGGCAACCGGGGCATCCTCCGCTCAAGCCGCGGTTATCTTGATCGATGCCCGCCAGGGGGTAAAAACTCAAACCCGGCGCCACAGTTATATATGCTCTCTACTGGGTATCAAGCACTTTATCGTGGCCATTAATAAAATGGATCTGGTGGGCTACAGCAAAGACATCTACGAAGCCATTAAGCAAGAGTATTTACAGTTCTCGAGCAAGCTCGACGTGCCGCATATCCACTTCATTCCTTTATCGGCCCTTACGGGCGACAATGTTGTATCGAACAGCACTGAAATGAGCTGGTACGAAGGCTCCGCTTTCTTGCCCTTGCTGGAATCGATAGACGCTGCCAAAAAGTTAAGCACTCAAGAGCTCAGACTAGCTATTCAATACGTCAACAGGCCAAATTTGAACTTCCGAGGTTACTGCGGAACGCTAGCCTCCGGCATATTGAGCGTGGGTCAGAAGATTAAAATTCTGCCAAGCGATAACTCCAGTACCGTTAAAGCAATTTATATCGGTGACAACACCACCGATTCAGCCCATGCAGGCCAGTCGGTCACCGTCACTTTGCAAGATGATATCGATATATCAAGAGGCGATGTGATTATAAGTGCCAGCGAGCATATCAATGTTGGCAATGAATTTGATGCGAGTATTGTCTGGATGCACAACAGCCCGCTGACGCCAGGAAAACTCTACGACATCAAGCTTTCCACCACTCAAACCAGCGGAATGATAAGCGCGGTGGAGTGGCAAGTGGACATAAACACCCTGGAACATCTCGACAGTGAGAGCCTGGAAATAAATGACATCGGCCAGTGCCGAGTAAAACTGACGCAAGATGTCACGTACGATCTGTATAGCGAACACAGATCTAGCGGCAGCTTTATTATCATAGATCGGCTATCCAACATTACCGTTGGTGCTGGCATGATCAACAGCCCCTACCAAATTAGAGAGCATGACAGTAAAGCCAATGTGGTATGGAATAAAACCAGCGTCACACCAGACATGCGTACCGCAATCAAACCTCACGCAGGTCGATGCATCTGGCTGACTGGCTTGTCTGGCTCGGGAAAATCAACCATCGCCAACGCCTTGGAATTAAGACTTAATAGTCGTGGTTATCACACATTTCTGCTGGATGGCGATAATGTACGTCACGGTCTGTGCAAAGACCTCACCATGAGCGATGATGACAGGACTGAAAACATCCGCCGCATTGCTGAAGTCGCCAAGTTAATGACCGAAGCCGGGCTTATAGTGATGACCGCCTTCATCTCCCCATTCACCAAAGACCGGAATATCGCCAGAGAATTGTTTACTGAAGGGGAGTTCATAGAGGTCTTTGTGGACACGCCGCTAGAAGTTTGCGAAAAACGCGACCCCAAAGGTCTTTATAAAAAGGCTCGAGCCGGAATAATTACCAACTTTACGGGCGTTGACTCTGAGTATCAGCACCCATCCGCCCCTGAAATTCACCTAAAAACAGAAAGTGCTGGCATAGAAAGTTTAACCGAGTCCATTTTGAAGCATTTGAAGTACTAATCCCTTACCTTCAATAGAAACAGAGTCAGGCATCGTAGAATTAAAGCGGCCGCGCGACATTGCAGTATATACTTAGCCACTAACTTTTGATCAGGCCGACTAAGCTCTGTCACATTACAGCTTTCACAGGGAAAAGACATGAAAAGCACTAACACACTGATATTAAAAATATTTTTGCCTCTCCTAGCCATCGGATTATACGGCTGCAAAAGCGACGAAGAAAAAGCCACAGAGTACCTTGAAAGCGCCCAGTCCTATTTCGACAAAGCCGACTATCGCGCAGCGGATATCGAGTTGCGTAACGCCACCAAGCATCAAGACTCCCTGGTGGCAGCCCACTACCTGCAATCACAAGTGGCAGCTGAGCTAAAAGATTGGCAAGGATTTCAAATCGCACTGCAAAAGGTCGTACTGCACGATGGCCAGCACCTTGAAGCCAACACAAGGCTTGCCGAGCTGTACCTGTCTTTAAATCAACTGGATAAAGCCGAAAGTCACCTTGAGGCCGCGTCAAAAGCAGGCTTGCAGCTGCTCAAATACCACCTGATGAAGGGCACCATCCATGCCAAGCGCAACGACAAAGAGAACGCTTATGCTGAAGTGAGCAAAAGCCTGGCAATTGACACTTCATCACCAGAGGCAATTCTGCTTCACAGTTCTCTACTACTCTCAGATGGCCTATATCCACCAGCAATGGAAGGCATTGAACGTGTTCTTGCCAAGCACCCTGAAAACGAGCCTGCTTACCACCTGCGTTCCCGGGCCCATATGTCTAAAGGCGAACTCAAGCCCGCCAGGGCAGACCTTGCCAAACTGGTGGCACTATCCCCCAACAACCTTCAATATCGCCTGTCGCTCGCCGCACTACTGGCCAGAATGAAGAACCAACAAGAAGCAGAACAAACACTCAGAAAGGCAGTCACCGAGTTACCCGAAAGCACCCCTGCAAAACTGGCCCTTATCAGCCATCTCAGCCAGGAATCCAAAGAACAAGAAGCCCTAAAACTACTGGATACTTACCTTGCCGCCAAACCAGAGCCTACCCTACAACTGGCACAAGCCGAACTATTTAACAAAACAGGGCAAACCGACAAGGCATCGGAAGTTTACAAATCGGTAGAACAATCCGAGAGCACCCCTGCCCGCCTGGCGGCCCAAAACAAGCTGGCTCAAATCGCCATCAGGGATCAGCGCATTGAGGACTCACTATCCTTGGTTGACTCTGTGCTGGAAGCCAACCCTAACGATCCGGAAGCACTACTCAACAAGGGCTTAATTCAACTTTGGAAAGGCGAAAATAACGGTGCTATCGCAGACCTTTCAAAAGTTCTGCAAATGGCACCCAACTCACAACCAGCACTGCTCATACTGGCCAGAGCCTACCTTGCCGAAAGGGATATAGACCAAGCCAGCCAACAGCTATCGACCCTCATAAACATTAACCCAGCCAATACCGAAGGCAGCACACTTTATGCCCAAGTGTTACAAAGCCAGGGCAAAACCAAACAGGCCATTACCCTACTGGAAAAACACAATCAAGTCAGCCAGCCAACACTCCAGATTAACAGGCTGTTAACTCGCCTGTACCTGGCAAACAAACAAGAAAAGCAGGCTATTGTACTGGCGAAACAAGTGTCACAAGAAAGCGGTGACCTCAACTTTGCCGTACTAATCGAATCTGCCGCGCTCCAAGCGCAGGGCAAACACGCCCAAAGCAACAAAGGCCTCAAAAAGTTGCTGGATAATGCAGAGTACCAAAAAGAAGCTCTCTTCAAGCTCGTTTTTAACAACCGCCAACTTGGCCGCGAAAAAGAAAGTTATGCTCTACTCCAGACTATAATCGACAATAACCCTGAAAACGCATTTGCGGCAGAGCTATTGGCTAACCAATACTTGCAAGCCAAGCTATACACGGAGTTGGACAACCTGATATCACAAAGGCTTCTCAGCAACCCATCTTGGCGCTTTGGCCATCACACACTCGCACAATCCCAGCTACAGCAGAAAAACTGGCAAGCCCTTCAACAAACCTGCCAGAACGCTATTGCAAATTCCACGTCAGAAGCCGACACGCTGAAATTCCACATGATGCTGGCCAGCGCGCAACTGCGAAACGACCAAGCCAGCGATGCGGAAAACACATATCGCAAGGTACTGGAAATCAACCCCGGCATAGACGATGCGGCCAACAACCTCGCCTTCCTGCTCAGCCAAAATAGTCCCAAAGGCAGCCACAGGCTGGAAGAAGCCTACAATATTGCCGCACGATTTAACTCCTCAAGCAAACCTTCTTATCGAGACACACTGGGCTGGATATACTACCAGCGCGGTGAATACAAACGTGCGTTGGGGCTGCTGGAAAGCGCGGCAAAAGATGCCCCCAAAGATGCTTCCATACGCTATCACTTGGGAGCGACTTATGCGGAACTGGAGATGGTGGAATCTGCCAAGAATACACTTAAGCAAGCAACCTTACTCCTTGAGAAAACACAACAGCCAGAGCTGGCAGAGGCCAGGAGCTTACTGGAAAGCTTAAATGGACAGTAACACTCCAATACCAAACCATGTCGAAAAACCCTACACCTTATAAAAAATCACCTTAAAGGGATGTCTAACATACTGAAAATAAAACAATAAAAATAATGGCACGGTATATGCTTTCAACTAACAGTTAGCAAAGTATCAACCATTAAAAATCAAGGACAAGACATGAAAATCAAGAAGAGTATCTCCCAAGTGCTTTTAGCACTTTGCGGCCTTACACTTGCCTACTCCGCAAACGCCAATCTTATTGTAAATGGCGATTTTGAGACACCCGTTGTATCCGATGGCGGCGGCATTGGTGGCGGCTCCTTTTGGCGCTATTACAACGCCGGCGATGTTGGCGATTGGGATGGCAGCAATATAGAAATTTGGGATGAAACCAATTCATATGGTATTGGTGCCTACAAAAATAATCAGTTTATTGAGCTGAACTCTCACGGCGAACCCGCCCCCTTCTCAATATTTCAGGACATTGCCACCAACATAGGCCAAGAGTACAGCTTCACATTTGCTTATCGAGCCAGAGTAAGAAGTGCCGATGAACGTTTTCGCGCAACAGTTGCTGGCATAGATGATATGAACGTTGAAGGCGTAGCCCTTCTCGACTCAACACTAAGTGACCACATAGTTAGTGAGTGGTTCGTGTATTCTGCAAACTTTATCGCCGATTCCGACCGGACCAGAATTACGTTCACCAGCATCAGTCCAAACAGCACCTTGGGCAACTTTATTGACGATGTAAAAGTGGCCTCCGTGCCTGAACCTGGCACATTAGCACTGCTAGGCCTTGGCCTAATTGGACTTGGTTTTGCCCGAAGAAAACAAACTTCTTAATAAAACCTCGCGTCAGGCGATTTGCGTAACCCCCTGCAGCGAAAGCTGCAGGGGGTTTTTATTCATAATCCCAAGCCTCTTAGATGTCGAAAAAAACTACAGCAAAAATACACCCCTCTCATTAAAATTACGCAATCAATTGAAAAACATAGGGATTTAATTTTGGCCCGATATATGCTTTAAGATCGAGGCAAGGCTTGGAACAGTAATTTGAGCATACAGAGGAGCTTAAATCGTGAAAGGAATAAAACTAACCTTAGCTACACTTGCGATGACAATGGCATCATCAGCATTTGCAGCCATAACGTTTGACTTTAGCGAACGAATCAGTAGATCCAGTGACAACTCGTTGACTTTTGAAAGTACCGACGGCAACTACTCACTAGAGGCTTCAGGCTGGTCGATAAAACCAGACTATTCAGTCATACAGACAAATATAGCTTCAAGCTATTATGGTTTGTTTATAGAAAATGGCCCCAACGATAGCTCACACGAAATAGACGGCTATGGCTATAAAGATTACGCACTCCTGAACTTTTTAGGAAATGCTGTAAAGATTATTTCTGCCACATTCAGCTATGTTGACAGAGATGGAAGTGACGATTTCAATCTATTAGTAGATGGAGTGCAAACTCTTGACGACATCCCGCTAGCCGGTGACTTCTATTCCACCTCCTATGATTTTTCACCACAATTTACTGGGACAACTTTTGGGTTTCTTGCAGACTGGAAGGACGACGACTTTAAACTCAGAAGTGTTACTGTTGAGTATGTTTCAGTTCCAGAGCCTGCCTCGATCACCCTACTGGGCCTTGGCTTAATCGCCCTAGTATTTATCCGCCGCAGAAAAGCTCAATCCTGAAGCCTTTGATTTTGCTGCACAAAGCAAAGCCCTTGCAATTATGTATTGCGAGGGCTTTTCCTTTTCAACATTCAATCAGTGCCCAACCGAAATATCATATTTTTTCACTAAGTCGTAAAAACTGGTTCGGGCAATACCAAGTAACTTGGCCGCATCGCTGATATTGTTATCAGACATGGACAAGGCCTGAACAATCGCTCCTTTTTCTGCATCCTTGCGAACCTCACGCAGATTCAATGAAATCTTATTACCACCTTCATCCAGCCCCAAGTCGTCCACGGTAATCTGGCTGCTCTCCGCCATAATCACTGCCCGCTTGATCTTGTTTTCCATCTCTCGAATATTCCCAGGCCACTGATGACATTCAATAGCGTTGGTTGCTGATGTGTCAAAGCCTTTGATCTTACTGCCACTTTTCTGTCCATACAGGGAAAGGAAGTGCCGAGCCAGCAGGATTTTGTCCCCCTGCCTGTCTCGCAACGGGGGAATATCCACCACCACCTCACAAATGCGGTAATAGAGGTCTTCCCGGAAGGTACCCTCAGCCACCATTGCTTCAAGGTTTTTATTAGTCGCGCACACGACCCTTACATCAACGGGTATTTCTTCCCTACCACCCAGCCTCTCAATTACCCGCTCCTGCAAAAATCGCAGCAGCTTGGCTTGCAGGTTCAACGGCATATCGCCTATTTCATCAAGAAACAGAGTACCTTTTTGGGCAGTTTCAATTTTGCCTTCCGTGCGTTTGTTAGCGCCGGTAAATGCGCCTTTTTCGTAGCCAAACAGTTCGCTTTCCATCAGGTTTTCCGGCACGGCAGCGCAATTGATTGCTACAAAACGGCGTTCGCTGCGCCCGCTCAGCTCGTGTAGAGCTTTGGCAAGAACCTCTTTACCAGTACCACTTTCCCCCAATAATGTGCAAGTAACATCTGCCGGGGCCAGCTTTTCCACCATGCGGCAGACTTTAAGCATAGACTGGTCGGAGGCAATAACCCCCTCCAATGGGCATTTTTGCTGCTCTTGCAGGCGCTTGTTCTGCTGCTCAAGCCGGTACATCTTGTAAGCCCGCTCCACAATCAAGCTCAGCGTATCTACGTTAACGGGCTTATAGTAAAAATCATGAGCGCCATTGGCGACAGCCCGCAGGGCGTTTTCTTCTTCATTTTTGCCCGTCATTACAATGATTTTGCTACAAGGCGAAAGGCCGACAACGGCATCAATACAACGAAAGCCTTCCTCAACCCCTTCAGGGTCGGGGGGCAGCCCCAGATCCATCAAAATAACCGTTGGCTCGTGCAGACGAACAGCGGCTACCGCATCATTACAATTGGCAGCAATAACAACATCGTACTCCTCAAAGTGCCACTTGAGCTGGCTTTGCAGGCCAATATCGTCTTCGACGATCAGTAGCACGTCTTTGTCACTTTGTTTAGGCATATGTTTGGTATGGTTCTTTTATGTGTCTATAAGTTCGGTAGCATGACGCTTATTCAGAGGCAACGCGGAACATTCTGTTTGCGAGGCGACCAACGATTTTCCCGGGTTACGCTGCGCTGCACCCGGGCTACTGCCTTGTGCACCGTCATTGCAAGTCAAGGCTATGAAGCAGCGATTTTCAGGCGTATGGAGAAGGTTGTTCCTTGCCCTGGGCGGCTATTTACGTCCAGCGTACCGCCCAATTGGTTAATATAGCTGCGAGTCAGATAAACTCCTATCCCCATACCTTTTCCCGACTTTGTGGTCTGAAATGGCTTGAAAAGTTGATTTTCAACAAAGTATTCGTCCATGCCTGCACCACTGTCAGTTATGGCAATAACCGCCATATCATTATCGCGGTTCAAGACTACATCGATAGTGCCGCTATCGTCAGTGGCTTCCTGGGCATTTTTGAGCAAGTGGCTGATTGCAAGCTCTATGCGGTCTCTGTCGGCGTTGATATAAGCATCTTGGGACAACGTTGTGTAGGTGGGTACTGGCCTGCTTGCCGAGCAACCATCAATTACACTTTGAATGATATCGGCCAAAGAGAGTAGCTCCATAGCTTGAGAATCACTACTTTTCAACCGGCGCATTAATTTGTCCATTCGCGCCACCGAATTACTGATGGTATCTATGGCGTCATCAATAAACTCCGGGTTGTGCTTATGTTTGGCGGCATTACTCACCACCAGCGACTGCTGTGCAATTACATTGTTGATATCGTGCATAATAAATGCAGTTAGCTTGTTATAGGCATCAAATTGCAGATTTTCTGCCAGTTGTTCCGACTGCTCGTGTAGCTTCAGGTAGTTTGCCAGTTCCCTGCCCGTTAACTTGAGTAAATCCAGATCCTCCCAAGTCGGTAGCTCATTATGGTCAGGACTGGTTAACATCAAGAAGCCGACCAGTTGATTCTCACTCCCTGATAACAACGGCACAACCAGCCAGGCATTAGGTATATCGCCCAACCAGCGAGGCATTGCCGGGTTGTTTTTTTGCATCTCCCGCTTGGTGGCGCCTGGAATAAACACCCATCCCTCGGTTTTTAAGATATTGCAAAAATCTGTGTCTACTGGCTCTTTGGGTAGATCTACCCTTTCATCCATACCTGATTGGTAAAGTGGAGCGTAGTAGTAACCTCGTTTAAGCCAGATTGCCCCACCCGGAGCTTGAAATACCGACGACATGGCAGTGAAAGCCGTATGCAGCACACTGCGGTTGTCTTTAGGGTGGGAAAGACGATTGATAAACTTTAGCCACTCGTCTCGGTAATCGTACTTATGCTGATATAGGTGCTTGTTTACCAAAACCGCCAATTTCATGCGAAAAGTGCGTGAAAACAAGGCAAAACAGAGGGCGACGCTGGCCAAAAATGCAAACAGAATAAAGGCGACCCAACCCCAATTCCCACCGTAAGCGTTGATAAAATACGCCCCAATTGACGCCACCACAATAAATGCTCCAGAGGCGATCAATGAGGTCGTATAGAGTGCAGTAGGGCGAGACAAGGCTATCTTGGGCGTGCCGGTGTGAGCATTTGAACGGGGAAACAGCAAGATACCCACAATCATCAGAAAAGCAGTGGCGAACACCACCGCAGCTCGAGCTTGAATCACATTTTTACTTCTGCCTTGGAAAATGAGGCTATGGGTGTTGGCCATCATCTCAAAAAAGAAGAAAAGCCCCATTAGCAGGCAGAGCAGCTTGAAATAGCGGCTTACATTGGCGTTTCGGTAGAGCTGCTCAACGGACAACAGGCCGATAATGGCTTGTAGCAGGAATATCAGAAACAACACTCTTGAGGAGTAGATAATTGGTGTAAATAAGTCGAGAAAAACCCAGGTAGATAGGGCTATCGAGGCCAGAAGTAGCGATTTTTGCCCTTTGGTAGCCTGGTTATTAGTAACCTCGTTTAGCGCCTTGCCTAAGGCCAATACCCAAAGACTGTACTGGGCCGCTTCAACCTGAAGGAAAAAACGCACTGGCATTTCAAAGTGCAGCAGGCCCGTTACGCACATCCAGCCTGCACAACCCAAGGCAGCAAGACAGAGCCAAGCCTCACGCCGCCGGCCCAACAAAAAGGTAGCGGCCAAAAGAAACATCGCGACAGTCGCTATCCCATAGGCAAAAACGGTGATGTTCAGTTGATTCATGGTTACTTCATTCTCTATTTATCCAAAGACCTTCCGCACATCACCAAAACAGGCCGTTTGCACACATCCATACACCGGCCAACAGCTACGCAGCTCTGTCGGCTTCCATCACACCTGCGCAGCGGCTAAAATTGCCAACTGGCTCACAGATTCGCACCAAAGCCGCACAATACCGCAAGTTTATTGCATGAACCAACAGTTATAACTGCCGAGCCACGCACATCGGAGATTCAGATGACATTGTTTTGCATTGGGAAGTACAAAGCAGCCTTTTTCCATTTGCTTGTAGTTGGCAGCATGATTGCTTTGGCGGGCTGCAATAATGTACGGGAAGCCTCCCCAGAAATTAATGATCTTGTACGACCTGTCGTGGAAGAATACAAAATTGGCGTTGGCGACCAATTGCAAGTGGATGTGTGGCGCAGCCCGGAATTATCTGCTGCCGTTACTGTACTACCCGATGGAAAGGTATCGACTCCTTTGGCAAGCAATATTCAGGCTGCAGGGCTAACCACTGAACAGTTAGCAAATAACATCACCAAGGCACTTGATGTTGTCCTTAAAAACCCCAAAGTCACCGTAATAGTTAACAATGCTGACAGTACCGACTTTCAAAGAAGGGTACGAATTACAGGTGCCGTTAACAGCCCACAATCCATTCCTTATCGAGATGGCATGACGGTTCTCGACCTGGTCCTTCTTGCCGGCGGCCCTAATGATTTTGCCTCACTGAGAAAAGCCAAGCTATACAGAAATACTTCCGAAGGCGTTAAAGTTTACGATATTAATTTGGATAGTCTGCTTAATAAAGGCAAAACCGATGAGAATTATCCACTACAGCCGTCCGACCAAATCACAATTCCGGAAAGGCGCTTTTAAAGCAAGCCTGAGAGTGTAGATACATGGATTTTCAGTTTATTCGCGAGTTGCTTTTGGCGCTGTACGAGGAATTTAAAACGTACCGAAAGCTATTTGTTGCTTTTTTTGTAGTTATCCTTGTCACATTTCTTGGAGTTGCAAAGTTTTGGCCAGACAAATATGTAGCAACTGCACTAATCCAGGCCGACCGGAAAAGTACCACCGCCGACCTTTTAAGAAACCAGGCCGTAGTCCAGGAAGCACCACCGGCCAGAATAGCACAACAACTTTTTCATACTCGTTTGATTCTTACTGAAACTGTCACTGGCTTGGGAGAAATATCATCTTCAACCCTACCAGAGGAGGTTAATAGAGCAGTTGGAAACTTCTCAGGTCTATTTACCACCAGACCTGTGATTAGTACACGAACAGACAATGTTCTCGAAATAGAGCTTTCACATACCGACCCTGAGTATACTTACTCTGCGCTGAACACTCTGATAGACGTGTTTATTGCCAACTCGTCAAAAGAAAAACAACTGGATAGCCAACAAACTTACCAGTTTATTGATTCAAAAGTTCAAGAGTACCGCCGTAAGCTGGAAGTCGCAGATCGTAAGCTTTCAGAGTTTCAAAGCCGCAACACTGACGGCACGGAACAAGCTGCAGTTAGCCGCATTAACACCCTGCGCAATCAGCTGGAAGTATTGGCAATTGATATCGACGAAGTAAAAACCAGAGTACGGTCTATTAGACGAAAGCTGAATGACGAGCAGGAATACCAAAAAACAAAAGTTAAGCTGGCAATATTTGTAGAGCAACGCAAAGGGCTACAGGACAACCTTGATCAACTACGCCTTACTTACAAAGACGCTTACCCTGAAATCATCTCCTTGAAAAGTAAGATTGATGATATTGATCAGCAGATTTCAGAGCTACAAGCAGTTGTCCCCGGCAGTTACAGCGGAGAAAATGCCAGTGAAGAAGTGGCCTTGTTTGATGAATTACGAAGTCAGCTATCAGAAGCCGAAGTTAGCCTAGAGGGCATGTTACAAAGACGGAAATCTACCGAAAGCTTGCTGATAAACGAAGAAAGTCGGGCCAAAAGAATTGCGTTAAGTGAGGCCGAATTAACCGAACTAACGCGAGACTACAACACAATCAACGACATATATCAGGACTTTTTAAAGCAACGGGAAAGTGCTGACTTGTCTGTATCAATTGATCGGGAAGGCCAGGGGATGATCTACCAAATACTGGAACGGCCTATCGTGCCTACTGCGCCTTCCGGCCTCAGGGCGCTGCACTTTGTTATGGCTGGCCCTGTTGTCGGCCTGCTAATACCTCTCGCACTGTTGGTACTTTATGTATTTCTCGACCCAAGAATACGCAGTGAAAACACGCTGAGAATACAACTACCAGAAAGCATCGAATTGTTAGGTAGTGTACCCGCCTATACGACCAGAGATTCTTCTGGTGCAATATCGCGCGCGGATATGTTGTTGTTAGCTATAGGTGCCTTGGCTTTATTGGCTTATGTCTATACGGCCTACATATGGATTATCAGCTAGGGAAAACTGAGATGAGCAACTCCAACAATGTTGTCACCCCCCACCCAAGAGCACTTAAGGCGGTGGGCATCAATTCTGACTCTAAAATTGATCAAATTAATCAATATGTCATTCGCAGCCTGACCTACTCGCTCAGCACCAATGAACGCAAAAATTTGTGGAACAAAGATCAATGTCATCAACTCAATATTATCTATCCCGGCATGAAACAAAGTGAGCTGATAAACGCATATAGAGATATTCGCACCAAGTTGATTAAGAAAGCTCAGGGAAGCGGCGCTATTGTTGTTATCACTTCGCTGGGCGGAAAAGATGACCACAGCGTTCTGACTGCTTTTAATCTTGCTACCTGCTTGGCTTTGGATGAGAGCAAAACGGCACTATTCATTAGCTGCAATCCCTATGCCGACGAATGCGAAGAATTATCCATTCGCGACATGCAATTTGGTATTACTGATTACCTTACAAGTTCCAACGTTTCCCTGGCCGATATTACCTATCCATCAGGCGTCGATCGTTTGAAAATTATTCCCACAGGCGGCACTCGGGAGAGCGCTGCGGAATATTTCAACCACCCCAAAATGGATGTTATTGTTAATAGCATTAAATGCTCAATGCCCGATGCTTTTGTGATTATTCATGCACCCCCCGTATTGCATTACGCGGAAGCGGCAATATTGGCTGAAAAAGCTGATATGGCGATACTTGAATTGCCCACAAAGAAGGCAACCCAAAGTGATATAGAAAACGCTATAAAAACCGTAGGAAATGAAAAGGTTGCGGGCTTGATTCTTAGCCACTGAACGAATCTTTATCTGCATTCTTGTCATTCTAAGCGCAGCGAAAAAACTCATCAACCAATCGAAAACCGGGATCCTTCGCTGCATTCAGAGTGATACAAAAGGGACGAAATAACGACGCTTTTTGATCCCTCTGGAACATGTCAATTAACACCATCACTGAGAATGAGGCTCTATTATGACTAAAAGAATTGCCTTGCCAGTAATTGCCACAATTATTAGCACTCCTATAGCCGCAGATGTCAGCTTTTCTGTCGATCTGGAATCCCTATATACCGACAATGCCCAACGAATAGGCGCTGGCAATGTGTCTGAACGCCAGGACAGGCTATCTCTGTCAACCGACATCAGTCATCAAAACAGCTGGCTTAATGCCAATATCAATTACCGGGCTACACAGCTACTGTTTGATAAAGATTCCCAGGAAGATCGCCTGGAACTGGATGGGCAAGCTGACTTTTTATTTGGCAGTGAAACAGGCCGCTTCAACGTATCGCTGAATAATTCAAAACGCCAAGTTCTCAGCAACCCCAGCCAAACTGCTATTGCAGACAATCTGCAAACCCGCGATGTCACGACAATTGAGCCTCGCTTAAATATCTTCCAAGACCAAGCAGATACATTTTCCGTTGTCGGCACCTACAGCATTGTTAATTTTGATCGCAACGAATCTGCACAGACTTCTTTTGATACCACCACCACCGGCGCTTCATTATCGTGGGCACGAAGAATCAGCAAGGTAGATACCCTCACACTCACAGCACAACATCAAGACATTGAATACGATGATCTGATTGGCCAGGACTACCAGCTTCAAAGTGCGCTGCTCAGTTATAGCACCCAGCTCCGGCAACTCAGCTATACCATTGCCGCCGGCTACAATGTCAGCAAGCCGGATATTGGCGAGGACGACAGCTCTCCACGCTGGGAAATATCTGTGCAGTACGACAGCGGCGCCAATGTGTTCAGTTTTTTGTCTGAAGCCGCTCAAACTGACCCATCCAGGGGCAACCAAAATCAGTTATTACTTGGCAGTACAGACCAACTGTCGCTGGGCAATGGTATTACTACCATCGCTGGCACTTTTGACCGCAAGTCTCACACGCTCACCTGGACCAACTCATCACTTTGCAAGCGCTGCACAGTTACATTAACCGGCGGCCTGTCGAGCGAAGATTACAGCGAGCAATCCACCCTCAATAGCGATAATGATCAGCTACTTGCTTCAATAAGATGGGGCTATCAGTTGACCAGGGCGTCTAACCTGTCTGCCAGCTTTACTTATCGAGATACCGATTTCGATTCGGCGACTGCCCCACTTTCCGGTTTCGATTCAAATAGCATTCAAATTGCCTACAACCGCCAAATTGCCGAGAATTTTTCTTTACGCCTGAATGCCACTCAAACGGATCGCAGTGGAGAAGTCACTCCTGGTGATTTTGATGAAACCAGTGTGTCTGTTGCTGTTTCTTATCAGTTTTAAAACGCTCTGACACACTCCCCAAAAACACCACCTACCAACCAAACCACCAAATGACTATTGTCAATAGTCACTTGGTGGTTTAGCATTACATCTGTTGATGCCTACATCAGGAGTAATGCTTGTGGAACCTATCTCAAAAACCGAGTTTAAAGCCCACGCTCTGGAAGTATTAAGAGATATTGAAAAGAACGGAAAGCCAAGAGTCATAACGAATCGCGGCAAACCCACTTTGGAAATCCGGAAACTCAGGCAAAAAGAGACACCGCCGTTGCAGCTGCTAAAAGGTAGCGTGATTATGTATGAGGGAGCAACGGATCCGGTTGATGACGACACCTGGGAAAATGGGTAATGCTCATTATTGATACGCATGTGCTTGTGTGGTGGGTCAATGATTCTGAGCAACTTTCAGCTACCGCAAGAAAAGTAATCGACCACACTCTGGCCAATAATGGAGAAGTAATCATCTCATCCATTTCTGCCTGGGAAATAGCCATGCTGGTGGAAAAGAATCGGCTAATTTTGAGTATGGATGTAAGCAGTTGGCTGGAAGAAGTTGTTCAAATTGAGGGCGTTCGATTTGCACCCGTAGACAACGAAATATGCATTCACTCAACCACATTACCAGGGGAATTCCATAAAGACCCGGCAGACCGGATGATTGTTGCTACTGCTCGAAAGTTGGCAGCTCCGCTGGTGACGGCAGATAAAAAAATCCTCAATTACAAACATGTAAAAACCATTTGGGGCGAGTAGACCAGTGCCGAATGGCATTCAGTTAAATGCATCATGGCTGAAGGGAGATTGCCACGTCGCCTTCGGCTCCTCGCAATGACGGGAGTACCGTCACGTCCCGTCATCGCGAGCACAGCGCGGCGATCTTCATTAATGTGGCAGAGAACCTCGCAAGTGAAGTGCTAACTGGATGGAGGTTGCTTCGCTTTGCTCGCAATGACGGAGTGGGTGGTTGTTTCGGACAGTCGAATGCCCTACGCGATGGCAACCGTTTTTTAACCAAACAGCAATACCGCCCCCTTAACCGAATGCCACTTATTAACCCGGTAATACAAAAGGCGTCCTGCCTTTTGTATTGCGCGCTCAATAACTTTCACATAAAAGAAAGTGACGCACTTGCGCGGAAGTGCTTGATTTTATTGAGCTTGCGCTGGCTGCGCCAGCGGCGGCACATCCCTGTGCCGCATTATTAAACGCAACCTATAAGGTTGCCGGTTTAATATCACAGTTTTATTGCCTTAAGGCGCTTATTGATAGCATCTATATCAAATCTTTCAGAGTCAAATCTCTCACCATACCAGTCCAGCATCTCATTGTAGTCACCATGTTCCGGATTGGCCATTACCTCAACAAACCACTCAAAGCCCGGCACACCGCCAATATCTTCTGGTGGACAGTTATTTTCCCCTTCAAGGCACAAGGCGTGGTTTTGGGCTTTATCAACAGAAACACTTTTCTTGACTGTTAATTCATGTAGCCAGGAGTCGCCAAAATCATACATGTAATGAAATTTTTTCTTGCTTCCCAGCACATTTATCAGCTTTTTATTGAGAACCCCGGAATCTGCGTTGCTACTCCAGGGGTCCTGGCCAGCATAGCGTTCTCCGTTAATATCAAATTCGTAGAGATGACTGTAATCCCACCCCATGGCGAATTGTATAACGTAGTGCAATTGCTCCAACGTGATACCATCGGGAACAGTAACGATTCGCCAGATAACGGGATCGGTATATTTAAGTGCGATCTGTAAATGTAGGGTTTTTGATTTGATTACCATAGAACTGGCTCCTAAAAAAGACAC
Organism: Porticoccus sp. GXU_MW_L64; assembly: GCF_052983295.1. NCBI lineage: Bacteria > Pseudomonadati > Pseudomonadota > Gammaproteobacteria > Cellvibrionales > Porticoccaceae > Porticoccus > Porticoccus sp. GXU_MW_L64. Next base: position 104,056 of record NZ_JBRKJK010000012.1, read on the forward strand.
TGGATTGCCGCGTCGCTGCACTCCTCGCAATGACGGCTTTGGATAATCTTTGCAACAACACCAGTACCACGGTGCAGCCACATTACTCCGTGGCAGCCTTGTCCTTCACCCTTTGGGTCCGCCTGCGGCCGCTCAAATCTGCTGTCCTGCAGATTTGTATTACGGACATCCTTGTCCTTCACCCTTCGGGTCGGCCTGCGGCCGCTCAAATCTGCTGTCCTGCAGATTTGTCACGAATCTCCTTTCTGGTGGCCACTTTCTTATCCAAAGAAAAAGGGCCGCTATGCGACCCTTTTTTGAGGCGTTTTGCTCAAATCATTATTCAATGATTTTAGCAACAACGCCAGCACCTACAGTACGGCCACCCTCACGGATAGCAAAACGCAGACCATCTTCCATCGCAATAGGCGCGATCAAAGTAACGGTCATTTGAACATTGTCGCCGGGCATTACCATTTCGGTGCCAGCGGGCAGTTCAACGTTACCGGTCACGTCAGTAGTACGGAAGTAGAACTGAGGGCGGTAACCTTTGAAGAACGGAGTGTGACGGCCGCCTTCGTCTTTGGACAGTACGTAAACTTCCGCTTCGAACTTGGTGTGCGGGTTTACGGAGCCAGGTACGGCCAGAACTTGTCCGCGCTCAACTTCGTCACGCTTGGTACCACGCAGCAGAACACCAACGTTCTCACCAGCACGGCCTTCGTCCAGCAGCTTGCGGAACATTTCAACACCGGTACAGGTGGTTTTGGTGGTTTCTTTGATACCAACGATTTCGATTTCGTCACCAACGGTAACGATACCGCGTTCAACACGACCAGTTACAACAGTACCACGACCAGAGATGGAGAATACATCTTCCACAGGCATCAGGAACGGTTGGTCGATGGCGCGCTCGGGCTCAGGGATGTAGCTGTCCAGAGCTTCAACCAGCTTCTTGACGGCAGTGGTGCCCAGCTCGTTGTCGTCTTTGCCTTCCAGAGCCATCAGAGCAGAACCGGCGATGATCGGAGTGTCGTCGCCTGGGAACTCGTAGGTGTCCAGCAGCTCGCGCAGTTCCATTTCAACCAGTTCCAGCATCTCGGCGTATTCTTCAGAGTCAACACCGCCGCAGTCTTCCGCCAGCAGGTCAGCTTTATTCAGGAATACAACGATGTAAGGAACGCCAACCTGGCGAGACAGCAGGATGTGCTCGCGAGTCTGAGGCATAGGGCCGTCAGTAGCGCCACAAACCAGGATAGCACCATCCATCTGAGCAGCACCGGTGATCATGTTTTTCACGTAGTCGGCGTGTCCTGGGCAGTCAACGTGTGCGTAGTGACGGTCGTTGGAATCGTACTCAACGTGAGAAGTGGCGATGGTAATACCGCGCTCACGTTCTTCCGGCGCGTTGTCGATCTCGCCGAAGTCTTTCATTTCACCGCCGAATACTTCAGCACAAACGCGAGTCAGGGCCGCAGTCAGGGTGGTTTTACCGTGGTCAACGTGACCGATGGTGCCCACGTTTACGTGGGGCTTGTTCCGTTCGAACTTCTCTTTAGCCACTGTAATATCCTCTTAGCTTCAGATTTTTAGGATTGAAAAAAACAGCCTCACAAGTGCTTACCTTGACCAGCTAGCGCTGGGTGCGGGCAATTACTTCTTCAGCGATATTGTTTGGAGCTTCAGCGTACTTCTCAAACTCCATGGTAAAGGTCGCACGACCCTGAGTTGCAGAGCGCAGATCGGTCGCGTAACCGAACATCTCCGCCAGAGGCACTTCGGCATTTACTACTTTGCCCATAGTGCCATCGTCCATACCCAGGATCAGACCACGGCGGCGGTTGAGGTCGCCCACAACATCGCCCATGTTCTCTTCCGGAGTAACGACTTCCACTTTCATCATTGGCTCCATCAGCACAGCACCACCTTCCTGGGCCAGCTTCTTGGTTGCCATTGATGCAGCGATCTTAAAGGCCATTTCGTTGGAGTCAACATCGTGAAAGGATCCATCGTACAGAGTGGCTTTCAAACCCAGCAGGGGGTAGCCCGCCAGTACGCCGTTCTTCATCTGTTCGCTGATGCCCTTCTCCACCGCGGGGATGTATTCCCGGGGGACTACGCCGCCAACAATCTCGTTGACGAACTCCAGCTCTTCGGCACCTTCGGTGCCTGGCTCAAATTTCACCCATACGTGACCGTACTGGCCACGGCCGCCAGATTGACGCACAAACTTGCCTTCAATCTCGCAGGTATTCTTAATCATTTCACGGTAGGCCACTTGCGGCTTACCGATATTGGCCTCGACGCTGAATTCCCGGCGCATGCGATCCACCAGAATATCCAGGTGCAATTCGCCCATGCCGGAAATAATGGTCTGGCCAGTCTCCTCGTCGGTTTTGACGCGGAATGACGGATCTTCCTGAGCCAGTTTGCCCAGGGCAATACCCATTTTTTCCTGATCGGCCTTGGACCTGGGCTCTACCGCCACGGAGATCACCGGCTCCGGGAACTCCATACGTTCCAGAGTGATCACCGATTCCGGGGTGCACAGGGTATCCCCGGTGGTCACGTCCTTCAAGCCAATACCGGCGGCAATATCCCCCGCCAGCACTTCTTTAATTTCTTCGCGGTTGTTGGAGTGCATCTGCACCATACGGCCAATGCGCTCTTTCTTGCCTTTCACCGGGTTGTACACGGTGTCGCCGGACTTCAAAGTACCAGAATAAACCCGGAAGAACGTCAGCGTACCCACAAAGGGGTCGGTGGCGATTTTAAAGGCCAGAGCCGCAAATGGCGCGCTGTCATCCGCTTCACGAGTGGCTTCTGTCTCGTTTTTATCGTCCAGCACGCCTTCAATGGCTTTTACTTCTTCCGGCGATGGCAGGTATTCAATCACCGCATCCAGTACCGCCTGCACGCCTTTGTTCTTAAAGGCAGAGCCGCCCAGTACCGGCACAATTTCATTGGCCAAGGTGCGTTGGCGAATGCCGGATTTGATCTCTTCCTCTGTCAGGGCTTCCCCTTCCAGGTACTTGTCCATCAGCTCGTCGCTGGCCTCAGCGGCGCACTCCACCAGATACTCACGCATTTCTTCGCACTGGCTGACAAGCTCTTCCGGCACGTCCGCATAGTCAAAGGTCATGCCCATGTCGTCTTCGTTCCACAAGATGGCTTTCATCTTGATCAGGTCAACGACACCTTTAAATTCGTCTTCCGCACCGATAGTCATTTGCAATGGCACGGGGGTGGCACCCAGGCGCTCTTTAAGCTGGTCGACCACCATCATAAAGTCGGCGCCGGCACGGTCCATCTTATTGACGAACACCATGCGCGGCACTTCATATTTATTGGCCTGGCGCCATACGGTTTCCGTCTGCGGCTGTACGCCGGAGGAACCACACAGCACAACCACTGCACCATCCAGAACCCGCAGGGAGCGCTCTACCTCAATGGTGAAATCCACGTGCCCCGGGGTATCAATAATGTTGATACGGTGCTGGTCAAACTGCTGCTGCATGCCAGCCCAGAAACAGGTGGTGGCGGCAGAGGTAATGGTGATACCCCGCTCTTGCTCCTGCTCCATCCAATCCATGGTGGCGGCACCGTCGTGTACTTCACCGATCTTGTGAGACAAGCCGGTGTAAAACAACACGCGCTCAGTCGTCGTGGTTTTGCCCGCATCCACGTGCGCGCAAATACCGATATTGCGGTACCGACTGATTGGTGTTTGACGTGCCACTTTAAATGCTCTTTAAGCCGAGTATTAAGTCACTGGGTCGCCGCGCTTCGCTCGCGATGACGGAGTTCGTCATTGCGAGGAGGAACGACGAAGCAATCCAGCGTCTTTCGTTGTTTAATTTATAAAAAGCTCTATTTCTTAAGCCACAAAAAGGCAGCTAAATAGCCACCTTTTTGTGAAAAGCCCAAATCCTGTTCGATAACAGTCGTCAGAACCGGAAGTGGGAGAAGGCTTTGTTGGCCTCTGCCATACGGTGCACGTCTTCACGCTTTTTCACCGCGGCGCCCTTGTTCTGGGAAGCGTCTACAATCTCGCCAGCCAGACGTTGGGCCATGGATTTTTCGCTGCGGTTACGGGCGTAGTCCACCAGCCAGCGCATGGCCAGTGCCGTGCGACGAGATGGGCGCACTTCTACGGGAACCTGGTAGGTCGCACCACCCACACGGCGGGACTTCACCTCTACCGATGGGGCAATGTTTTCCAGCGCCTCTTCAAACACCTCGATTGGGTCTTTCTTGGCACGGCTTTCCACGGTGTCCAGCGCGCCGTATACGATGCGCTCAGCCAGGGACTTCTTGCCGCTGACCATTACGTGGTTCATAAATTTCGCCAGTGTAACGTTGCCGAACTTGGGATCCGGCAGAATTTCGCGTTTGGCGACAACTCTTCTTCTTGGCATGTCTTTGCTCTCTTCAGGTTAGTCCGGGCAACTTATACATAACGTACTGCCTGTCCCGGCCTTACTAGTTATTCGTACGCGAGGTACGCAAATGTAAGTTCCCAGTCTTAAGACTTAGGACGCTTGGCACCGTACTTGGAACGTCCGCGACGACGACCGTCGACACCGGAGGTATCCAGGGCACCACGAACGGTGTGATAGCGAACACCCGGCAAGTCTTTCACACGACCACCGCGAATCAATACCACGCTATGCTCCTGCAGGTTGTGGCCTTCACCGCCAATGTACGAAGTTACTTCGAAACCATTGGTAAGGCGAACACGGCACACTTTACGCAGTGCAGAGTTTGGTTTTTTCGGGGTAGTGGTGTAGACGCGAGTGCACACACCGCGGCGCTGCGGGCAGGCCTGCAGGGCCGGTACGTCGCTCTTGGCTACTTTGCGTTTTCTCGGCTTACGAACCAACTGGTTGATCGTTGCCATTAAATAAACTCCAAAACCTTAAATAATTAACTTTTCAGCGCATTCAAGCACGACGAAAGCGCCACACTTGAATGCGGGAGCGGCATTCTAATGACACCGCTACCGGACGTCAAGCGAACAATCGTTCGACGTTTGAGGTTAGACGTTCGACGAAATTGGCTACGGAGCCACTCGTCGAACGTCAAACGTCCAACGTCAAACCTATACTCACTCTTCGCCGCTGGAACTCAGGGCTTCGCTCAGCGCTGCTTCCACATCGCTGGCAGTTACGGCCAGACCTTCGGCCTGCTCCGCTTCGCGCTCGGCGCGACGCTGTTTGTGGTGCGCCAGACCGGTACCCGCCGGAATCAGGCGACCCACAACCACGTTTTCTTTCAGACCGCGCAGACCGTCTTGCTTGCCGGTTACGGCGGCTTCGGTCAGTACACGGGTGGTCTCCTGGAAGGAGGCCGCAGAAATAAACGATTCAGTGGCCAGCGATGCTTTGGTGATACCCAGCAACAGGCGCTCGAACTTGGCGGGGAATTTGCCGTCCAGCTCCAGCTGCTCGTTCACTTCCATCACCCGGTTGAACTCCACCTGCTCGCCTTTCACGAACGGAGAGTCGCCCATATCGGTGATTTCCACCTTGCGCAGCATCTGGCGCACAATCACCTCGATGTGCTTGTCGTTAATGCCCACACCTTGCAGGCGGTAAACGTCTTGCACCTCATTGGCAATGTACTTGGCCAGCGCGTCTACACCCAGCAGGCGCAGAATATCGTGGGGGTTGTCGGGACCTTCAGAGATCACCTCGCCCTTCTCCACATGCTCACCTTCGAACACACCCAGCTGACGCCACTTGGGAATCAGGGCCTCGTAATGGGTGCTGCCATCGGGCAGAGGCTGGCCGTCAGTGGGCGTGATCACCAGACGATTCTTGCCTTTGGTCTCTTTACCGAAGCTAACAGTACCGGAGATTTCCGCCAGAATAGCCGGGTCTTTCGGCTTGCGGGCTTCAAACAGGTCGGCCACCCGGGGCAGACCACCGGTGATATCCTTGGTACCGCCACTCTCCTGCGGAATACGGGCGATCACCTCACCCACACCGATCTGGCCACCGTCAGTAGACATCACAATCGCCTTGGCGGGCAGTGCGTAGTGGGCCGGAACCGTGGAGTTGGGGAAGCACAGCTCTTTGCCTTTGCCGTCCAGCAGAGTCACCAAGGGCTTCAGGTCTTTACCTGCCGCCGGGCGCTCGTTGGGGTCCAGCACCTCGGTACTGGTCAAACCGGTCATGTCGTCGGTGGTACGACGAACAGACAGACCATCTTCCATACCGGAGAACTGCACCTTACCGGACACCTCGGAAATAATCGGGTGGGTGTGCGGATCCCAGTTGGCAACCACATCGCCAGCGGCAACGGATGCCCCCTCTTTTACCTTGATCACAGCACCGTAAGGCAGCTTGTAACGCTCGCGCTCACGACCGTTTTTGTCCGCCAGCGCCAGCTCACCGGAGCGGGATACGGAAACCAGCTCGCCGGTTTCGCGCTCTACCACCTTGGCGTTCACCAGGCGCACGGTACCTTCCTGCTTAACCTGAATGCTGTCCACCGCCGAGGCGCGGGACGCGGCACCACCGATGTGGAAGGTACGCATGGTCAGCTGGGTACCGGGCTCACCGATGGACTGGGCGGCGATAACACCCACCGCTTCACCGGAGTTGACCTTGTGGCCACGGGCCAGGTCACGACCGTAACACTCGGCACAGATGCCGTAGCGGGTGTCACAGGTGATTGGCGAGCGAACCAGAACCTCATCAATACCCAGGGCTTCGATGCGCTCAACCCATTTCTCGTCGATGATGGTGCCAGCGGGCAGAGCGATTTCGTCGCTGCCGGGCTTGAGCACGTCCTGGGCCACAACGCGGCCAAGGATGCGATCACCCAGAGATTCGATGATGTCGCCACCTTCAATCACCGGCGTCATCAGCAGACCTTTGTTGGTGCCGCAGTCGTCTTCCACCACAACCACGTCCTGAGCCACATCCACCAGGCGGCGGGTCAGGTAACCGGAGTTGGCGGTTTTCAGGGCGGTATCCGCCAAACCTTTACGAGCACCGTGAGTGGAGATGAAGTACTGCAGTACGTTCAAGCCTTCACGGAAGTTGGCGGTAATCGGCGTCTCGATAATCGAGCCGTCCGGACGGGCCATCAGGCCACGCATACCCGCCAGCTGACGAATCTGTGCGGGGGAGCCACGAGCACCGGAGTCCGCCATCATAAATACGGAGTTGAAGGAATCCTGATCTTCGTCGTCGCCATCGCGGTTGGTGACGGTTTCGGAAGAAATACCTTCCATCATCGCCTTGGCAACCAGGTCGTTGGCGCGAGACCAGATGTCCACCACTTTGTTGTACTTCTCGCCCTGGGTTACCAGACCGGAAGCAAACTGGGCTTCGATCTCTTTCACTTCGTCTTCCGCACGACCGATGATTTCAGACTTGGCGCCGGGAATCATAAAGTCGTTTACGCCGATGGAAGCGCCAGACTTGGTGGAGAAGTCGAAACCGGTATACATCAGTTGGTCGGCAAAGATCACGGTGTCTTTCAGGCCGACACGACGGTAGCACTCGTTGATGATGCTGGAGATGGCTTTCTTCACCATCGCCCGGTTCACCAATTCAAAAGGCAGTCCTTGGGGCACGATGTCCCACAGCAGGGCGCGGCCCACGGTGGTGTCCGCCACAAAGGTGCGCTCCTGGCGCTCGCCGTCTTCGTCGAAGGTCACTTCGTCGATACGCACTTTTACACGGGCTTGCAGGTCAGCCTGCTTGCTGTAGAAAGCGCGGGACACTTCTTTCACATCGGTGAACAGAGTGCCTTCACCCTTGGCGTTAATGCGCTCGCGAGTCATGTAGTACAGGCCCAGTACCACGTCTTGCGACGGTACGATAATGGGCTCACCGTTGGCGGGCGACAGGATGTTGTTGGTAGACATCATCAGCGCGCGGGCTTCCAGCTGGGCTTCCAGGGTCAGCGGTACGTGTACCGCCATCTGGTCGCCGTCGAAGTCGGCGTTATAGGCGGCACACACCAGCGGGTGCAGCTGGATGGCTTTGCCTTCAATCAGTACCGGCTCAAACGCCTGGATACCCAGACGGTGCAATGTTGGCGCACGGTTCAGCAGTACCGGGTGTTCGCGGATCACTTCGTCGAGAATGTCCCAAACCACCGGTTCTTCCCGCTCCACCATTTTCTTGGAGGCTTTGATGGTGGTGGCCAGGCCACGACCTTCCAGCTTGGCGAAGATAAACGGCTTGAACAGTTCCAGGGCCATACGCTTTGGCAGACCGCACTGGTGCAAACGCAGGGTGGGGCCAACTACGATCACGGAACGACCGGAGTAGTCCACACGCTTACCCAGCAGGTTCTGACGGAAGCGACCCTGCTTGCCTTTGATCATGTCGGCCAGGGACTTCAGCGGGCGCTTGTTGGAGCCAGTGATGGCGCGGCCGCGACGACCGTTGTCCAGCAGTGCGTCCACGGATTCCTGCAACATACGCTTTTCGTTGCGCACGATAATGTCCGGGGCGTTCAGCTCCAACAACCTTTTCAGTCGGTTGTTACGGTTGATTACGCGGCGGTACAGGTCGTTCAGGTCGGAAGTGGCGAAACGGCCACCGTCCAGCGGCACCAGCGGACGCAGATCTGGCGGCAGAACCGGCAGCGCTTCCATCACCATCCACTCCGGGTTGTTGCCGGAGTTGTAGAAGGCTTCCAACAGCTTGAGGCGCTTGGAGTACTTCTTGATCTTGGTTTCGGAGTTGGTAGCGGGAATGGCTTCACGCAGCTCGGCGATGTCTTCTTCCAGGTTGATGTCTTTCATCAACTGCTGGATGGCTTCCGCTCCCATCAGGGCGGTGAATTCGTCGCCAAATTCTTCCAGGGCTTCAAAGTATTGCTCGTCGTTGAGCAGCTGGCCGCGTTCCAAGGTGGTCATGCCGGGGTCGACAACCACATAGGATTCAAAATACAGCACCCGCTCGATTTCACGCAGGGTCATATCCAGCAGCAGGCCGATGCGGGACGGCAGGGATTTCAGGAACCAGATATGGGCAACCGGGCAGGCCAGTTCAATGTGGCCCATACGGTCGCGACGAACTTTCGCAAGAGTCACTTCAACGCCGCACTTCTCGCACACGATACCGCGGTGCTTCATGCGCTTGTACTTGCCGCACAAGCATTCGTAGTCCTTGACCGGGCCAAAAATCTTGGCGCAGAACAGGCCTTCGCGCTCTGGCTTGAAGGTGCGGTAGTTAATGGTTTCCGGCTTTTTGACTTCGCCAAACGACCAGGAGCGAATCATGTCCGGTGACGCCAGGCCGATACGGATTGCGTCAAATTCGCCAGTTTGGTCCTGAGACTTCAAAAGATTCAGTAGGTCTTTCAAGGTCTTTCCTCCAGTGGGTAGTCTGTTTGCCCCCCGCCACGTCAAGTAGCGGGGGAACTTGATAGTTCAGCGTGGTGCTTATTCGCTTTCGAGCTCGATATTGATGCCCAGGCTGCGGATCTCTTTAACCAGCACGTTAAAGGATTCCGGCATGCCCGGCTCCATGCGGTGATCGCCGTCGACGATGTTTTTGTACATCTTGGTACGGCCATTCACATCGTCCGATTTCACCGTCAGCATCTCTTGCAGGGTGTAGGCGGCGCCGTAGGCTTCCAGCGCCCAAACCTCCATCTCACCGAAGCGCTGGCCACCGAACTGCGCCTTACCGCCCAGCGGCTGCTGAGTAACCAGGCTGTAGGAGCCGGTGGAACGGGCGTGCATCTTGTCGTCTACCAGGTGGTTCAGCTTCAGCATATACATGTAGCCAACCGTTACCGGGCGTTCGAAAGCATCGCCGGTGCGACCGTCGAACAAGGTCATCTGGCCGGATTCCGGCAGGTCTGCCAGTTTCAGCAGCTCTTTCACTTCGCTCTCTTTGGCACCATCAAACGCCTGGGTAGCCATGGGCACACCGCCGCGCAGATTGTTGGCCAGCTCCATGATTTCGCCGTTGTTGAGCTTCTTCAGGTCTGCCGGTTCCGCACTGGTGCCGGAGGAGTATATTTCCTGCAGGAACTCGCGCAGCTCAGCGGCCTTTTTCTGCTCGCGGATCATATTGTCGATCTTGCGACCCAAGCCTTTGGCAGCCAGGCCCATGTGGGTTTCCAGTACCTGACCCACGTTCATACGGGACGGTACACCCAGCGGGTTGAGCACGATGTCTACCGGCTCGCCATTGGCGTCGTGAGGCATGTCTTCTTCCGGCATAATCACCGAAATCACACCCTTGTTACCGTGGCGACCGGCCATTTTGTCACCGGGCTGGATGCGGCGCTTGACGGCCAGGTACACCTTGACGATTTTCAGCACGCCAGGGGCCAGGTCGTCGCCGGTTTCCAGCTTGCCTTTTTTATCTTCAAAGCGGTCGTCGAGGATGGCGCGGCGCTCTTTCAGGCCTTCTTCAGCACGGGCGATCATGTCGTTGTGCTCATCGTCGGCCATACGCACGCCAAACCAGGCGTCCTTGTCGTAATCGGCGGCTACCTCGTCGGTGAGCTCGGCGCCTTTCTTCAGACCCGGCGCTTTCACCACTTTGCTGCCCACCAGCGCAGTGCGCAGGCGTTCGAAAGTGGCGTTTTCCATAATGCGGTATTCGTCGTTCAGGTCTTTGCGGAACTGATCCAGCTCGGCCTTTTGTATGGCCAGCGAGCGGGAATCACGCTCGATACCGTCGCGGGTAAATACCTGTACGTCGATTACCGTACCCTTGGTGCTGGAAGGCACGCGCAAGGAGGTATCTTTTACGTCGGAGGCTTTCTCGCCAAAGATGGCGCGCAGCAGTTTTTCTTCCGGGGTCAACTGGGTTTCGCCTTTCGGCGTGACCTTGCCCACCAGAATGTCGCCGGCGTTTACCTCGGCACCGATGTACACAATGCCGGATTCATCCAGACGGGACAGGGCCGATTCGCCCACATTGGGAATATCCGCAGTGATTTCTTCCGAGCCCAGCTTGGTGTCGCGAGCCACACAGGTGAGTTCCTGAATGTGGATGGTGGTAAAGCGGTCCTCTTTTACCACGCGCTCGGAAACCAAAATGGAATCCTCAAAGTTGTAGCCGTTCCAGGGCATAAAGGCGATGCGCATGTTCTGGCCCAGGGCCAGCTCACCCAAGTCTACAGAAGGGCCGTCGGCGAGAATGTCGCCGCGCTCTACCTTGTCACCGGTGCGCACAATGGGGCGCTGATTGATGCAGGTATTCTGGTTGGAGCGGGTGTACTTGGTGAGGTTGTAAATATCCACACCGGCATCACCGGCGTCTACTTCCTTATCGCTAACGCGCACCACAATACGACCGGCGTCGACGCTTTCGATCACACCGCCGCGTTTGGCAACCTTACAAACGCCGGAGTCACGGGCCACAAAACGCTCCATGCCGGTACCCACTACGGGCTTGTCAGCACGCAGGGTCGGCACCGCCTGACGTTGCATGTTGGAGCCCATCAGGGCGCGGTTGGCGTCATCGTGCTCCAGGAACGGAATCAGCGAGGCCGCTACAGACACAACCTGTTGCGGAGATACGTCCTGATACTGCACGTCCACCGGCGGCTTAACGGTAAATTCACCCTGGTGACGCACGGAAACCAGTTCTTCCACCAGCTTGCCTTTGTTGTCCACTTCCGCAGACGCCTGGGCAATCACCGTCTCGCCTTCGTTGATGGCAGACAGATATTCGATGTCGTTGGTGACCTTGCCGTTCACCACTTTGCGGTAGGGGCTTTCCAGGAAGCCGTAGCTGTTGGTGCAGGCGTAGGTGGCCAGGGAGTTGATCAAACCGATGTTTGGACCTTCCGGCGTTTCAATGGGACATACACGGCCGTAGTGAGTGGGGTGTACGTCGCGCACTTCAAAGCCGGCGCGCTCGCGGGTCAGACCGCCTGGGCCCAGTGCGGAGATACGGCGCTTGTGAGTCACTTCCGACAGCGGATTGTTCTGGTCCATAAACTGGGACAGCTGGCTGGAGCCGAAGAATTCCTTCATGGCCGCAGCTACTGGCTTGGCGTTGACCATGTCCTGAGGCATCAGACCTTCGGATTCCGCCATGGACAGGCGCTCTTTGACGGCGCGTTCCACACGCACCAGGCCGATGCGGAACTGGTTTTCCGCCATTTCGCCCACAGAGCGGATACGGCGGTTACCCAGGTGGTCGATGTCGTCCACGGTACCCTTGCCGTTGCGAATATCGATCAGGGTTTTCAGGGCATCGACAATGTCTTCGCGGTCCAGCACGCCGCTGCCGGTTTCGTCTTCGCGACCCAGGCGGCGGTTGAACTTCATGCGGCCAACAGCGGACAGATCGTAGCGGTCGGAGCTGAAGAACAGATTCTGGAACAGACCTTCCGCAGACTCTTTGGTGGGCGGTTCGCCCGGGCGCATCATGCGGTAGATTTCCACCAGCGCTTCCAGTTGAGTGCGGGACGGGTCGATACGCAGGGTATCGGAAACAAACGAACCGCAATCCAGGTCGTTGGTGTAGAGAGTCTCAATGGCTGTCACTTCGGCTTCAGCCAGCTGAGTCAATACTTCGGCGGTGATTTCGGTGTTGCATTCCAGCAGCACCTCGCCGGTGTCTTTGTTGATAATGTCTTTCGCCAGAGCGCGGCCCAGCAGGTACTCGGTGGGCACTTCCAGCTCGGTGGTACCGGCTTTTTCCAGCTCGCGGATGTGGCGGGCGGTAATGCGGCGACCCTGTTCAACCAATACTTTTTTGCCCGCTTTAATATCAAAAGCAGCAATCTCACCACGCAGGCGAGAGGGCACCAGTTCCATTTTGAAGATTTCTTTCTTCAGGTCCACACTGAAATTGGTGGTGTCGAAGAACAGGTCGAGAATTTCTTCGGAGCTGTATTCCAGAGCGCGCAGCAGAATGGTAGCCGGCAACTTGCGGCGGCGGTCGATACGTACGTACACCAGGTCTTTGGGGTCGAACTCAAAATCCAACCAGGAACCGCGGTAGGGAATAATACGCGCGGAGTACAGCAGCTTGCCGGATGAGTGGGTCTTGCCTTTGTCGTGGTCGAAGAACACACCGGGGGAGCGGTGCAACTGGGACACGATCACGCGCTCGGTGCCGTTCACTACAAAGGTGCCGGTGTCGGTCATCAGGGGCACTTCGCCCATGTAGACTTCCTGCTCTTTGATGTCTTTGACGGTCTTGTTGGACGACTCCTTGTCGTAGATCATCAGGCGCACTTTAACCCGCAGCGGGGCGGCATAGGTCACACCGCGCAGCTTACATTCTTCCACGTCGAAAACGGGCTTGCCCAGTTGGTAGTCAACATATTCCAAGGCGGCATTGCCAGAGTAGCTGGCGATTGGGAATACGGAGTTCAGGGCAGAGTGCAACCCGGTTTTTTGCCGTTCTTCGACGGTCAGGCCCAGTTGCGTGAAGTTGCGAAAGGAGTCCAGCTGAATGGCCAGCAGGTAGGGTAATTCCATTACCTGCGGCAGCTTGCCGAAATCCTTGCGAATACGTTTTTTCTCAGTATATGAGTAAGGCATCTGCATTCCCCGTACGTACTACTGTGCTTGTGTGGAGCCCAACATTGGTATCGGGCCCATTCGTTACCGCATCACTGCCATAACGTCTTGAATATCGCCGCTTTTGGGCGCTTAAAACACACTGTAAAAAGTGCAATTCCAAAAGCGGGAAAAGGCCGGTGGGCAAATACCCACCAGCCTTGCGTCTGAAACCAGTCAGACAATACGCACTGAGCTTATTTCAGCTCAACAACGGCGCCAGCTTCTTCCAGCTGCTTCTTGGCTTCTTCGGCGTCGTCTTTGGAAACGCCTTCTTTAACCGCAGAAGGTGCACCGTCAACCATAGCCTTGGCTTCTTTCAGGCCCAGACCGGTGATGGCGCGAACGGCTTTGATCACGTTTACTTTCTTGTCGCCAGCGGAAGACAGAACCACGTCGAACTCAGTCTGCTCAGCAGCGGCTTCACCACCTTCACCAGCGGCAGGAGCAGCGGCAACTGCAACAGCGGCTTGGGCGGAAACGCCGAATTTTTCTTCCATGGCTTCTACCAGCTCAACAACGTCCATTACGGACATTTCGGCGATAGCATTCAGGATGTCGTCTTTAGAAAGAGCCATTACTCAATCTCCTATAAAAAGTACTTAAAAATTTAAAAACAAAAAGCTGCCAATTCAAATGATGAATCAGGCCGCTTCTTTTTGGTCGCGAACAGCTGCAACAACACGAGTAACCTTGCTGGGCACTTCGTTGAAGGTGCGAACCACTTTGGTAACCGGCGCCAACATAACGTTGGCCAGCATGCCGAGGGCCTGGTCCAGAGTCGGCATTTTCGCCAGAACGTCGAGTTGCCCCGCGTCCAGCAATTTGCCGCCTACTGACAGGGCCTTAACCTCGAACTCTTTTTCTTCTTTGGCGAAGTCTTTAAAGAGTCGAGCGGCAGCGCCCGGATCTTCCATGGAAAATCCGAACAGGCTGGGGCCTTTCAGTGATTCAGATACACATTCAAACTCGGTGCCTTCGATAGCGCGCTTCGCCAGAGTGTTACGTACCACACGCAGGTGGATACCATTCTCGCGAGCTTGCTTGCGCAAGGCGTCCATAGCGCCGACAGTCACACCACGTGCATCGGCAATTACCAGTGACAGCGCGTTAGCTGCAGTCTCGTTAACATCAGCGACGATCGCTTTTTTGTCTTCGAGTCCAATAGCCACTTGTTTCTCTCCTGGATTTGAAGGTTAAGACAGAGAAAATCTCTATCCATTTTCGGTGATCAAATCCGGCCTCTAATACTGCAACTTACGTTGCAAGAAAGCTGGTTTGGGTCACACGTCTGCGTAGGGGATTAAGAGTTACCGATCAAACTTCTCATAAAGAAGTTACTGCTGACCTGCGCCTCACCTACGGTCTTTGACGGCTCGCTGCGATACAGCGACAGCGAACCCCAAAGTTCTTTTACGCTCTGACTAATACCTGCTAAAAGGCTTAGATTTCCAGAGACGATTGATCGACAGTAACGCCCGGGCCCATGGTGGTGGACAGGGTTACTTTCTTCAGATAAACACCCTTGGCGGAAGCGGGCTTGGCCTTTTTCAGGTCGGCGATCAGTGCTTCCAGGTTTTCTTTCAGGGCGCCTTCTTCAAAGCTCACACGGCCAATACCGCCGTGAACGATGCCGGCTTTGTCAGCGCGGTAGCGAACCTGACCGGCTTTGGCGTTTTTAACCGCCGTGGCCACATCGGGAGTCACGGTGCCGGTTTTCGGGTTCGGCATCAGTCCGCGGGGACCAAGAATCTGACCCAGAGCACCAACAACACGCATGGCAGCGGGGTCGGCAATCACTACATCAAAATCCAGATTGCCACCTTTAACCTGCTCAGCCAGATCTTCCATACCAACAATGTCGGCACCGGCAGCTTTGGCAGCTTCCGCTGCTTCGCCCTGGGTGAACACGGCAACACGAACGTCTTTACCGGTGCCGTTAGGCAGGGTGGTTGCGCCGCGCACAGCCTGGTCGGATTTGCGGGGGTCAATGCCCAGATTTACCGCCACATCAACGGTTTCGGCAAACTTGACGGTAGACAGTTCTTTTAGCAGGGAAACGGCATCAGCTATTGAGTACTGCTTGCCCGCCTCTACTTTTTCACGGATAGCGCGCTGGCGCTTGGACAACTTGGCCATTTACACACCCTCCACTTCGATACCGGCACTGCGGGCAGAGCCAGCAATGGTGCGAACCGCCGCATCCATATCGGCTGCCGTCAGATCCGCTTCTTTGGTTTTTACGATTTCTTCCAACTGCGCGCGGGTTACTTTGCCCACTTTGTCGCTGTTGGGGCGACCGCTGCCCTTCTTGATGCCAGCGGCCTTGCGCAGCAGAACTGCGGCGGGCGGCGACTTCATGATGAAGGTAAAGCTGCGATCGCTGTATACAGTGATTACAACAGGAACCGGCAGACCGGGCTCGATGCCCTGGGTCTGGGCGTTGAACGCCTTACAGAATTCCATGATGTTAACGCCGTGCTGACCCAGTGCAGGGCCAACAGGGGGACTCGGGTTGGCCTGGCCGGCCTTTACTTGCAGCTTGATATAAGCGTCGACTTTTTTAGCCATGGTTTCACTCCAGATGGGTGGTTAGCGCCTCAAGCAGCTTTAAAAAACCGCCGTCTCAGGCTCCCCGCCCCGCCGACCCATTCGGCAAGGCAATTAAAAACTCTATTCCCGCAGGGCGGATTAGCGCAGCGTAATCCGCCAGGTTTTTACCTAGGTTTTTTCAACCTGGGTAAACTCCAACTCAACCGGCGTGGTACGCCCGAAGATGGATACCGCCACGTGCAGACGGCTTTTCTCGTAATTGACTTCCTCTACAACGCCATTGAAATCGTTGAAAGGGCCATCGACAACCCGCACAACCTCGCCCGGCTCGAACATGGTCTTGGGCTTCGGCTTTTCTTCCGAATCGTGCATGCGCTGCAAAATGGCTTCCGCCTCACGCTCGGTAATTGGCGCGGGCTTGTCTGCCTTACCACCGATAAAACCCATTACCCGGGGAGTTTCTTTCACCAGGTGCCAGCTGTCGTCACTCAATTCCATTTGCACCAGAACGTAGCCGGGGAAAAACTTGCGCTCGCTCTTGCGCTTTTGGCCGCCGCGCATCTCCACCACTTCTTCGGTGGGCACCAGCACTTCGCCAAACTGCTCCTGCATGCCATGCAGTTCGATGCGCTCTTTCAGGGAGCCCGCAACTTTCTTTTCGTAGCCCGAATAGGCGTGTACCACATACCAACGCTTGGCCATATTCACGTTCCCATTCAAATACGTTAGCCGATCACCAACTTGGCCAATGCGCCAAACAGTGCATCCAGACCCCACAGCAGCAGCGCCATAACAATCACCACTGCAAGCACCATCAGAGTCGTTTGGTTACGTTCCTGCGCCGTGGGCCAAACCACTTTGCGCAATTCCGTGCGAGCACCGCGAAACAGGGCAACAAAACCGGCACCCTTGGCGGTTTTTGCCGCCACAAACGCAGCCATGGCAAACAGCACCAACACGCCCAGCACGCGGTAAAGCAGGCCCGGGTCGGTGTCGGCTTCGTTGGCAAAGTAGTAATTGCCACCAATGGCAGCCACCAACAGTACGACCACCAGCAGCCACTTCAAACCATCCAGCGGATATTGTTTATCTTCGCTTACCGCGCTCATCAACTTCCCACTCTGCAAACTGTTTGCTTCTACACTGTGTAAATGGCAGGCCAGGAGGGACTCGAACCCACAACAGCCGGTTTTGGAGACCGGTGCTCTACCAATTGAACTACTGGCCTGTAGATCTACCACCCACCCCTTATTCGGCCGGGCCTATCCTTTGAAAATCAGCCACTTGGAACAAACTTGCAACCGCAGGCAGATTTTCAAATGCCAAAAAATCCCGGCGAAACCAGCTGTTCCGCGGGAAAATCTGGAGCTCTTGAGCAGATTTGAACTGCCGACCTCACCCTTACCAAGGGTGTGCTCTACCAACTGAGCTACAAGAGCGCTAACTTGTGCCAACTACTTCCAGCCACTCTCTACACAGAAAATAGCTGGAGCGGGTAGCGGGAATCGAACCCGCATATTCAGCTTGGAAGGCTGACGTTCTACCACTGAACTATACCCGCGTTCAGGAGACAGACATCAGAAGACAGTCGACAGACGCTTTCCTGTCCTCTGTCGACTGACACCTGTCGACTGTATGGTGCTGGGGGGTGGATTACTCCGGGCTTCCTGCCCTCCGCCCTTCGGGTCGGCGCTAAAGCGCCTCTCAAATTTGCTCCTGCAAATTTGTCGAACCAGGTTCAAATCCACTGTCGTACCTGGCCACCCTGAACATCCTGTTCTCTGTCGTCTGACATCTGTCCTCTGTAAATGGTGCTGGGGGGTGGATTCGAACCACCGAAGCTTTCGCGTCAGATTTACAGTCTGATCCCTTTGGCCACTCGGGAACCCCAGCTAAAACTGTTTACCAGCCCCCTCCAGGGGTGGATTACTCCGGGCTTCCTGCCCTCCGCCCTTCGGGTCGGCGCTAATGCGCCGCTCAAATTTGCTCCTGCAAATTTGTCGAACCACCGAAGCTTTCGCGTCAGAGCGCCTGCGGCGCATAAAAAGCCAGTCTGATCCCTTTGGCCACTCGGGAACCCCAGCAAAAAAGGCCGGACATTGTCTTTATCCAACCCTGCTCTGTCAACACCTAAGTATTTCAAAGCACTACAAAAAATGGAGCTGGTGATAGGAGTCGAACCTACGACCTGCTGATTACAAGTCAGCTGCTCTGCCAACTGAGCTACACCAGCTTTTGCCGTTTGCAAACAACCCTTTAAAGGGGCTTGCAATTAAACGGAGGCGGGATTCTAGGGGAAGTCGCTCGCGGACGCAACCGCTGCACAGCTTTTTTGGGAAATTTCCGTATTGGGGCTTCGAGAGAGAACGTCGAACCAAAAGCGCCGCTCCAACCGAGACTGCGACGAAACAGCAAATTGCAACCAATACGTTTGGTCACCTGCACCGGCTTGTGGAGTCTGAGACCAGCGCTGATGAGCAATATGGCGAGCGGTCAGACCCGCCGAAAGGGATTCAACCAATTCCAGCTCGACAATTGGCCCCACCACAATACAATCACCAGAGAGTGGCTCGTCACTAGTGCGCTCCGACAGCAACATCAGCTGGGACACATTGGTATCAACCTGCACCACTGGCAAAGCGGGCTCTACAGGCTTTGACATAAACCAATAAAATACAACTGCATTTGCCAACACTAACACCGCCAGAAACCAGCGCATTAACCCTTCCTCGTATAGATACCCGCCGCAAGCATATTCAGGGCATCAGAACAGACAAACCATCCAGCACCAACTCTGGCACCCACTCAACATCACCCACCAAGTGAGGCAACAGGTATTCCGCATCACCACCGCACAGTAAAACCGGCGCATTTCCCGACAATTCTCGACGGCCACAACAGAGCAGTTCAAGCACCATAGTCAGACAGCCATTGAGTACCGCATCCGCCGTACTGGTACCCGGGGCGCACTGGGCACCTCGCCACTGATCGCCAACTTTTACCTGGCTGGTGCCGGCAAACAGGGCCTTGCGCTGCATTTCCAGGCCGGGGACGATATAGCCTCCCAAATGAGTGTCACCGCCTTTTAGCAAGTCCACGGTCACAGCGCTGCCCGCACTGACAACAACGGCACTGCCGGCCACCCGCCGGGAAGCAGCCAGCACCGCCAGCCAACGATCAATACCCAGCTGAGCCGGATCAGGGTAGCCACAGCGTACTCCGGCCGCCGAATGACTGGTTGCCGCCAACTCCAGGGGCAACCCCCAGTGATCAGCAACCCAGCGAGTCAGGCCGCCTTCAACTTTCGAACCGGCAACATTGGCCACCCGCACACGGCCTGGAACAACTTTCAGTTCGGCAAGGCCCGCGCTCCAGTTCTGACTATGGGCCAATACGCCTCGCTGCTCGCCACAGCGCCATTTCACCCGGGTATTGCCAATATCAATATCCAGTATTGCTGTCACTGAGCGCTCCTCAAAGAGATTTCACCACCATTGAAATAGCGCTGCTCCCCCTCCACCAACAAGCCGATGGCGCCGGATTCAGAAACGCCATTGGCTATACCAATAATCGAGCGTTTTGCCATGACCAACTCTACTGGTTGGCCGCGAAAGGCATTGCTGCTCTGCCATTCTTCCCGATAGCGGGCAAAACCTTGTTGGTGGTAACTGGCCAGCAGTGGCAACAGCTCATTCAATAGCACAGCGACAACCTGATTGCGGGAAACATCCTGCCCGCTAATCTGCTTCAGGTCTGTCCAGTTCTGATCGATATCCGCCGCCTTGCTTGCGGGCATATCGATATTGATGCCAATACCCACCACAACCTGACAGAAACCCGCTGGATCACCAATCATTTCCAGCAGAATACCCGCCACCTTGTGGCCGTTAAACAGAATATCGTTGGGCCACTTCAACTGCACTTCACTCACGCCAAGGCTGGCAAATGCCCGCTTCACAGCCACTCCCACAGCCAGGCTAAGCCCTTCCAGGGCCGAAGCGCCACCTTCAAAACCCCAAGCGGCCGACAAGTAAAGATTACGGGCAAACGGGCTTACCCACTGGCGACCACGGCGACCACGGCCTGCGGTTTGCTGCTCTGCGAGCACAACATAACCGCTGGCATCACGCGCCTCTGCCATTCTTCGAGCAACGTTATTGGTGGAATCCGTTGTAGTGAGAATATCCAGCCTGGACAACAGGGGTTCTGCGAGATGTGACAGAAAGGAGCGAATGCGCTTTTCGGAAAGCAACTCAATACCACTGGGGATGCAATAGCCCCGACCTTTGACAGTCTCTACCTCCAATCCCAGTTCAGCCAACTTTTGTACCTGCTTCCATACGGCAGTGCGACTAATACCCAGCAGTGCACCCAGCTCTTCACCGGAATGGAATTGACCATTGGCCAGTGCTGCAATCAAGCCATCCGTTGAATCAGCCATGCGGTCCCCATAAAGTGATGGCATTGAGCCAGATAAAGCGCATCCCAAACACCAAAATCACCAGCGCAAACAAACGCCTTAACAAAACCGCTGGCAGGCGATGGGCTAAACCGGCACCCCAGCGGGCACTGACCGTGGCCGCCAAGGCAATACCGACAAAAGCAGGAAGGTAAATATACCCCAACGCCCCCTGGGGCAGTTCTTTACCCCAACCAGCCGCCATAAAGCTCACCGCCGAAAACAGACCGATAGGCAGCCCACAAGCTGCGCTGGTGGCAATAGCGCGGTGAATGGACTGATTGCACCACAGTAAATAAGGTGTCGTTAACGAACCACCACCAATACCAAACAGTGCTGACAGCACACCGATGGCGCCACCTGCCGCGCCATTGGCCAGCCCACCGGGAAGGTCACGGTGGGCTTTGGGCTTCAGGGCAAGTCCGGATTGTATAGCCACAGCAACCATCAACACGCCAAAAGCCAATTGCAAAACCGCACCGGACAGCAGCGCAGCTATGACACCGCCCAGTGCCGCACCGATGGCAATGCCAGGGGCCAACTGAACAAACACATTCCATAGAACAGCATTGTTGCGATGGTGAATCCAGGTGGCGCTGATGGATGTAATCACAATGGTTGCCAGTGACGTACCAATAGCAAGATGAGTGAGAATCTGCGGATCAAAACCCTGAGCGCTAAAAGAGATAATCAATAGCGGCACAATAACCACGCCGCCGCCAAGACCAAACAGCCCGCCTAAAAAGCCCGCAAAGACACCTAATAGCAGATAAAGCGCGACATCTATCATCAGAGTGCCAGCAGCGCCCTTTGCAACATCTGATAAATCTGTTCAAAAATAGGCTTTGCTTCTGCCGGTGTGGCCTCGCGCAGCACCGGGGTATGAATATGGCCGGTGGGGATTTCCGAACCCAACAAATTGCGCAAACGGATACTGCGATAGGAAATTTCGTTGGACAGGTAGCCGCCTCCTCCACCCTGGACTGCGGTAGCCGCCGACAGCTCCTGTAAAGATTGCGCCTGGATATCGCCTTTTTCCAGAGTGGTGACACCGCGATTATCATTGATCTTGTATTTACCCGTCGCCTGCTGCATGTGCACCACCGGCAGGCTGAACTCGACAAACTCCGGCCCGGTCAGACCGTAACGCCCCACACTGGAAATAACCGGATGTTCAGCACTGCCGCCCGAGTACAGATTTAAATTGTCCGGAGCAGTGGAGCTGCGGCGACGGCCGGGAAAACGCTCAAGATCAAAATCCGTACGCCCCTGGCTGACAGTCACCACCATATCCACCGAGTTCAGAGAGTAGTAAGGTGCCAATAAAGCTTCCACTTCCCCCTGATCAAAATCCGCAAAGCGCACCGGGAAAATCACCGTGTTGATCTCAGCCCGACGACCCTGGTATTCAATCACCTGGCCGTCCAGCAACAGAGCCGCAATACCCGAAGGATTGCCCTGCTCAATATTGCGATCCAGCAGAAAGGGATCAAACCCGGTGAGCAGGATTTTCAGTGGTGCATCGGTAAGGTACTCCAGATCGTGACGCCCGCGAGTAGTTTCTTCCAACAGCTCCAGCAAAGCTTCTCTTTGACTATCCGTGATATCAAATCCCGGAATTTCTGTTCTAATAATGGCGGACAACTGCAAACGCGCCCAATAGAGAGGGCGATCGTCGTAATCACTCGTTGTGTGTATTTCTTCCTTTGCCTGCTGCCAAAACCAGGAGCCCACTTGATTGACGGATTTTTTCGCAGCGGAATAATTGTCAGTTTTCACCCATTGAGTGCGAAATCTTTCAATATCAGCCGCCCACCTGTGAACCACCGGCTTCATAACCTCGGCGGCCCTGGCAACACGCGGCTCCTCAACATTAGCCTCAGCAAAACAAACCATAGGCGCCGCCAACATCAATACAATAACTGACAGAAATTTTTTCATAGCACACCAGAGTTAATACAAGAGGCGTAGATTCTGTAGGTCGGCCTTTAGGCCGTCAAGTCATGGATACATTGCCCACTCAATTGGCGGATTACGCTACGCTAATCCGCCCTACGGGGGGGCGAGGCAGTCCTCTGCCACTCTGATCGAGATTGCCGCGTCGCTCCGCTCCTCGCAATGACAGTTTTTTTGGATTCCTTTTTCATTCTCCCTACGAAGTGCATCACATGGGGACAAAAAGGCAGGAGGCCTTTTTGCACAGCCGCAGGCTGCCCGAAGGGCGAGGGCCATGGATGGCCCGAGTGAACCCCCACACATAAAGAGCGGGCTTCCTCATGTGAGAGTAGGTCATTTTCGTTTTCGGCACAAAGCAAAACGCCCCAACCATTTCTGGTTGAGGCGTCTTAAATTAAATCCTGGCGATGACCTACTCTCACATGGGGAAGCCCCACACTACCATCGGCGATACATCGTTTCACGTCTGAGTTCGGGATGGGATCAGGTGGTTCCAATGCTCTATGGTCGCCAGGAAAACAGGTTTGAATGCGAAGCGCTCATGTCACCCTGAGCCAACGGCGAAGGATCTCAGCTTCGTATTCAAATAGGGGGGCAGATTCTTAAGTGTTTTCTGTTTTTGTGTTCAAAGCGGTATTTCCTGTCGACTGTCTTGTGACATCTGTCGACCGAATGTCCGTCACGTCTGCGCAATCAGCAGCCTCAGTTATATGGTCAAGCCTCACGGGCAATTAGTACGGGTTAGCTCAACGCCTCACA
>NZ_JBRKJK010000013.1:0-112180 GCF_052983295.1 Porticoccus sp. GXU_MW_L64
CAAAACACGCCAAACACAAACAAAATCAAAAACTTAACCAACAACAAACCTCAACCAAAAGCAGCCTGCAAAACTACATGACCTCCCCGGCGAGGGACGCGCATAATAGCGCCCAAAAAACTCCTGTCAACACGCAATATGAATCTTTTTTGACAATGGTTAATTCGCAACCAAATTTCGACCTAATCGATCACTTTCGAGGCATCAAGAAAGTTCAACACCTGATAGCTTTCTGTATCAGGCGTAAAATCACCAGAATAAATGATAAAACCTTTTATTGCCTGATCGGTTAAGGCTTGAAATCGTTTAACCCCCTTACAAAAATCCTGGTGAAACGTCCCTGACGACTTAACCTCTATGGGTGTTAAAGCAGCACCCTGCTTAAACAGCACATCCACTTCCAAACCATTAGAATCCCGATAGAAATAAAGATTCGGGCCAAGACCTTTATTCAAGCGCGCCTTCACCAACTCCAATATCACCAAGTTTTCGAATACATTGCCAATCAGGGGATCCCTTGCCATTACCCCTGCCGAATCAATATCCAACAGATACGCAAGCAACCCGGTATCGGTGAAATAAATCTTGGGGGACTTGATGACCCTTTTGCCAAAGTTTTCAAAATAGGGCTCGAGCTTAAAAATAATGAACGAAGCCTCTAACACACTGAGCCACTCTTTAAGCGTTGTCCCCGAAACCCCCACATCATTTGACAGTGAGTTAAAGTTAACGACTTGACCAACCCTACCTGCCAGCAGCTTTAAAAACTTCTCGAATAAAGCAACATTCTTAAGATTGATCAGTTGGCGTATATCCCGCTCAACATAGGTTTTGTAATAACTGGCATACGCTTTAGACGGGTTGAGCCCATCGCTATATACCCTGGGAAATAAGCCCCTATACAAAAGATCGTCTCTGCTATCAAAATGAGCTACTTCTGCCGCCTCAGAAATGCTTAAGGGCAATAAAGTTAATAACGCAGTTCTGCCGGCTAGAGACTGAGAAATCTCAGCACGCAATGCCAATTGGTGCGACCCGGTTAAAATAAATTGACCTTTAGACTTACTCTCATCAACCATTCCTTGAATATAAGAAAGGAGCTCTGGAACCCGTTGAATCTCATCAAAAATCACATTTTTAGAGTAAGCCTTTAAAAAGCTGCGCGGATCATCAGTGGCAAACCGGCGTACATCCGGGTCCTCCAATGAACAATAGCTATAATCAGGAAAGGCCACTTTGGCAAGAGTCGTCTTGCCAGACTGCCGTGGGCCAATAATAGTTACAACGGGATATTCTCTTGCTGATTGAATCAACTCCCTTTCAAGGTCTCGTTTAATCATTACGCCACCTAATATATGAATATTTCAAGTTTAACTTGAAATATTCATAAATCAAGCTAAAGTTGTACATTCAAACCATTTAACCATCGAACACTCTGAAAAAGATAACTGGGCCTATAATTAAGACAGCCTTGAGACAATAGCTTTAAAAAAGGGCTTCGACCCCTTTAATCGACCCCTTTAACTCGACCCCTTTAACTCTAGAAACGACAAAGCCCGGCGGGAAGCCGGGCTTTGAAGGGGTTGGGTCAGATTAATCGAGAATGACCCTATTGATTTAGTATTGATTTATTATCTGCAGTTAGCAGGCAAAAATTGTACAGGAATAGTAGTAGCCGGGTTATTAGTAGCATCACACTCCCACTCAATCGTACCTGTAGCGTTATCGTCAGCTAATGCATTATCACCAATTTCAGGAAGAAAACTAATAACATTAGTTGCTCCAAGCTGAGGAATACCACCTAAGGTAATATCTATTCGACCTGCACCTGTAATCGCGACAGCAGTAACCAAGTCAGTCGAAAGGTTAGCTTGGTCAGCAGCAATTTCAGCAGCATACACACCAATTCCAGCTAAACCTCTATCAGCAAATAAGTCTGCCACACCTACTTTCAAGCTACT
Source organism: Porticoccus sp. GXU_MW_L64 (assembly GCF_052983295.1). Taxonomy (NCBI): domain Bacteria; kingdom Pseudomonadati; phylum Pseudomonadota; class Gammaproteobacteria; order Cellvibrionales; family Porticoccaceae; genus Porticoccus; species Porticoccus sp. GXU_MW_L64. The sequence goes on from NZ_JBRKJK010000013.1 coordinate 1,962, forward strand.
CGCAAGAACCGCACCCTCTGACACCTTGGCACGAACTGTATAGTCTTGATATGCAGGCAAAGCTACTGCTGCCAAAATACCGATAATCGCAATCACGATCATTAATTCAATCAGGGTAAAGCCCCCTTGACGCTGTTTCATAATATTCTCCTCGAAAGTTTATGGTTGTTATGAACAGTCGTAGTGGCTTTAGCAAGGGGTGTGCCAGGTTTTGGGGGCGGTGCTTTTTTATTCTGAGAAAATAATTAAATTCTTTTAATTCAATTACTTGTGTGAATTTACTTTTAAGGCAGGAGATTGCCGCGTTGCTGCGTTCCTCGCAATGACGGGTGGAGGTGAGGGCAGGGGGACAGGATTGGTCACTGGGTTGGAACGTTAAGTGACAAATTTTGTCAGGACAGAAGTCAGAAGTCAGAAGTCAGAAGTCAGAAGTCAGAAGTCAGAAGTCAGAAGTCAGAAGTCAGAAGTCAGAAAATGCTATACGTCTTTGGGAGCTTATCGACCATAAACGCGCATAATTTCCACGAAAGTGGCTTTTTCGCGGTAATAAATTGAGTGTGAACCACACACACTGCGCCGGTAGCCTTTACGAATTTCATCAAAAGTGGGCCATTGCTTCGGATTATCTGCTACTTCTTGAAAACGCTTTTCCAGCTTTTCGCGGTAATGCTCAGATTGTGCCAGGCCGAAGTTGTCCAGCGTATATATGGCAATTTGAAAAAGGTCTATCTCTGCCTGCGGAGAGAGTTCATATGTTGCCATCATCAGCCTTATGCTGTTCTTTGGCTTCTTCCCAAATCTGGCTTACTGACTTCTTGCTATAGCCGTACCTGGCTATACTTTCTTCAGCTTGCAGTAATCCGGCACGAATTGCTGCCAACTCACCTTCATTGCGCCTGGCTCTACGTATCAGATCGTTTATGGCCTCACTTTTACTGCTGTATTCACCACTCTCTGTCTGAGCAGCTAACCAACTATTGTTAGGCCCCGAAAGTGTAATAGTTTGTCTGGTTGACATGATTTCACCTCTGGCTTTTTAATGACAATCAAGCGGTGTAATTTTACACCACCTTGTTTACCATAAAAACAACCGCCCGCTACGAATTGATGTTCAAAAGTCTCGATTTTGTGACGTTTTCTTTCTATGGCATCCTGAGCTACTTTTCGGCCATATGTAAATCAATATTCGTCCATGTGTAAATATTTGTTCGTCCATATATAAAGATAATGCGATATACAAAGACTTGAACCAGAGCTACCTGCTCGCCAAATGCCACGACCTCTTGATTAAAAGCACCCGGCCATTGCTCTTAGATATACCTATTGCCATAATCAGGGATACCCAGCACCGCGCAGTTAAAGATCCCCCCGTCACTGCGCTGTTCAGAATAACAGGCGATAGCAACGATAATAACGGACACACACCATGACCCCAGCCAATAACGCCCTGCGCGGCCTGCCGAAACGCCTGGTACAAGACGGCCTGATTGAGCAGGAGGTCGCTGAACAAGCGGTTATTCACTGCCAGCAGCAGCGAACGCCCTTTGTGGAACACATTGTCACCAACAATGTGCTACCGGCCCAACTGGTGGCAACAGTGGCCGCCAACGAATTTGGCTCGCCGTTACTGGACCTGGATTCCTTTAATGTGGATACCGCCCCCAAGGAGCTGGTGGATGGCAAGCTGATTCGCCGCCACAAGGCCCTGCCCTTGTACAACCGGGGCAATCGCCTGTCCCTGGGCGTGTGCGACCCCACCAACCACCACACCATTAACGAAATTCAGTTCCAGACCGGCATGACCATTGAGCCGGTACTGGTGGAATACGACAAGCTGGAAGCGGCCATTGAAAACTTCCTCAATCAACAGGAGGAAGATTTAGGAGAGGCACTGGGCACCCTGGATGATGTGCACCTGGATGACCTTGACGTCAGTGCTGCTGAAGACCCTGCCGAAGAAGACCACGGCGGCGATACCGACGACGCCCCCATTGTGCGCTTTATCAACAAGCTGTTGCTGGACGCCATCAAGCTGGGGGCATCGGATATTCACTTCGAGCCCTACGAACGCAGCTACCGGGTGCGCTTCCGTATCGACGGTGTATTGCAGGAAATGACCAAACCCCCCGCCAATCTTGCCCCCCGGCTGGCAGCGCGCTTGAAGGTAATGTCGCAACTGGATATTTCCGAGCGCCGCATCCCCCAGGATGGCCGCATCAAACTGAAACTGTCCAAATCCAAGGCCATCGACTTCCGGGTAAATACCCTGCCCACCCTGTACGGGGAAAAAATTGTACTGCGGATTCTGGACTCCAACAGCGCCAAAATGGGCATCGACGCCCTAGGCTACGAAGAAGACCAGAAAGAAGCCTATATGAACACCTTGGCCCAACCCCAGGGCATGATTCTGGTTACCGGCCCCACCGGTAGTGGTAAAACCGTATCGCTCTATACCGGGCTGGGCATTCTCAATACCCCGGAGCGCAATATCTCCACCGCGGAAGACCCCATCGAGATCAATATGGACGGGATTAACCAGGTGCAGATCAACACCAAGGTCAACCTGACCTTTGCGGAAGCGCTGCGGGCCTTTTTGCGCCAGGACCCGGATGTGATCATGGTGGGTGAGATTCGCGACTTGGAAACCGCCGAAATATCCATTAAAGCGGCACAAACCGGTCACCTGGTATTATCCACCCTGCACACCAACAGCTCGCCGGAAACCCTGACCCGCTTGCTGAACATGGGAGTTCCCGCCTTTAACGTGGCCACATCCGTCAGCCTGATTATTGCCCAGCGGCTGGCGCGCCGGTTGTGCCAGCACTGCCGCCGCCCGGCGGACGATATACCGGACAAGATTCTTAGCGAAGAAGGCTTTGATACCATCGACCTGCCCCGGGAGGAATTTGAACTGTACCACCCGGTAGGCTGCCCAAAGTGCACCAATGGCTATAAAGGCCGCAGCGGTGTGTACGAGGTATTAAAGGTTACCCCGGCCATTTCGCGCATTATTATGGAGGGGGGCAACTCCCTGCAGATCGCAGAAAAGGCCAAAGAAGAAGGCTTCAGAACTTTGCGCCAGTCGGCACTTTTAAAGGCCGCCAAGGGTATAATCAGTTTGGAAGAAGCCAATCGGGTGACGAAAGACTGATTCTTTGTGGTGGATTACGCTGCGCTAATCCACCCTACGGCACCAAACAACACTATAACTCCGTCATTGCGAGGGAGCGTAGCGACCGCGGCAATCTCGTGATAAAAATACCTTTATCGGTTATCTTGACGAGATTGCTTCATCGTTTCACTCCTCGCAATGACAGTAGATTTTAAGAATAACTAGACTAAATATCGAAGGATTGGGTTATGGCAACCGCAGAAGCGCAAGTATTTGTCTATAAAGGTAAAGACCGCAAAGGCACCGCTGTTCAGGGCGAAATTCGCAGTGCCAATGCCAACTTTGCCCGCGCCCAGTTGCGCAAGCAGGGCATTACCGCCAACAACGTCAAGAAAAAGCCCAAGCCCCTGTTCGGCGGTGGCGGCAAACCCATCAAACCCGCCGATATCGCCGCCTTTACCCGCCAAATGGCCACCATGATGAAAGCCGGTGTGCCCCTGGTACAGAGCTTTGATATCGTTGCCGAAGGCTGCGAAAACACCAACTTGAAATCCCTGATTGAATCCATTCGCGACGATGTGGCGGCTGGCGCCAGTTTTGGCTCGTCCCTGCGCAAACACCCCAAGTATTTTGATGATCTGTTTTGCAGCCTGGTGGAATCCGGTGAGACCTCCGGTGCCCTGGAAACCATGCTGGATCGGATTGCACTCTATAAAGAGAAATTGGAAACCCTAAAAGCCAAGATCAAAAAAGCCATGACCTATCCGGCTGCAGTATTAGCGATAGCAGTGATTGTGATGGGCATCTTATTAGTTAAAGTTATTCCTCAATTTGCTGAAACCTTTAGCAGCTTCGGTTCCGACCTACCCGCTTTTACCTTGTTTGTGTTAGGTATTTCAGAAGCAGCACAAGAAAACTGGTGGATTTTCGCCATTATCCTAATCGCTGCCTTTTTTGTTTTTAAAGAAGCAAGGAGCAAATCACCCAAGTTCTCTGATGCAATAGACCGGTTTACCCTAAAAATACCGATTATAGGAGTGATCCTGAATGAAGGTGCTGTAGCCCGGTTTGCCCGTACTCTATCTACAACTTTTGCAGCTGGCGTACCCTTGGTAGAAGCACTGGACTCTGTAGCTCGCGCATCTGGTAACGCGGTATACCGAGATGCAATATATAAAGTACGGGATGATGTTACCACTGGCGTGCAGCTCAATAGTTCATTAAGAAGCACTGGAATATTTCCCGTACTACTTGTACAAATGGCAGCCATTGGTGAAGAATCCGGTGCACTGGATGATATGCTGGAAAAAGCTGCCATTCACTACGAGGAAGCGGTGGATAATGCAGTAGACAACCTCACCACTTTATTAGAACCGTTAATCATGGCAGTAATCGGTGTGATGGTTGGCGGCATGCTGATAGCCATGTACCTGCCCATATTCCAAATTGGCCAAGCTATCTAAAAACAATAAAAAGAGAAACACCCTATGCCAGAACTCAACCTCCCGCCCACCCTTTTGGTGGGCGTTGCCGTTATATTGGGCCTGCTGGTGGGCAGCTTTCTTAACGTTGTTATCTACCGCCTGCCCATGCAACTGCACATCAGTTGGCGGGAAATGGCGCGGGAGATTCTGGAATTAAAAGCCGAAGTAGAACCACGCATTTCTCTGGCATTCCCCGCTTCCCACTGCCCGGCCTGCAACGCCCCCATCAAGCCCTGGCACAATATTCCGGTAGTCAGCTATCTGCTGCTAAAGGGCCAGTGCCAAAACTGCCACACCAGAATTCCCATTCAATACCCGGCGGTTGAACTACTTACGGGCATTCTGTCCGGCTTTGTTATTTTTCATTTTTTATCCAACGGTGGTGGCCTTACAGAACAAGGCTTACTGGCACTGTTATTTACCTGGTGCCTGATTGCCCTGACCGGCATCGACTTCGGCCACAAACTGCTGCCGGACAATATCACCCTGCCGCTGATGTGGGTTGGCCTGCTGGCGAATACTCAGGCGTTCCCTGGAATAGAAGGTTTTACAGATTTAACCAGCTCGGTCATTGGCGGTGCAGCTGGCTACCTGTCATTGTGGTCGGTATATATCATCTACAAAAAACTCACCGGCAAAGAAGGCATGGGCCACGGGGATTTCAAGCTGCTGGCGGCACTGGGTGCCTGGATGGGTTGGCAGTTTTTGCCGATGATTATTTTGCTGTCTGCGGTGGTCGGTGCACTGGTGGGCATTGCCGGCATTCTGATACTGGGCCGCGACAAACAAATCCCCATCGCCTTTGGCCCCTACCTGGCGGCGGCGGGATGGATTGCCCTGCTGTGGGGGCACGATATTCTCGCCTGGTACACCCCCATGTTGGCACCGTAGAAATGTAAAATGCTGTCATCCTGAGCAGCGCAGCTGCGTAAGGATCTCACAAGGTTCAAGTACCAAGGTTCTCACGGCCACAACGCTGCTTTTGGCGCCACAGCTACTGCTGTAGAGATATCTGCCCCTCCTCCACTAATGTGATGGCCGGCAACAACAACCCCACATCCAAACGAGTTTCCAGCTGGTAATCCAGCTGTTGATGGGGATTATTCAGAATACCACTGAGGAACCGGGCTCCGCCCAGCAAATTGACACCCGCCTCCAAATCCAGGCGCACATCACCGTAGGCGGGCAACTCGGGAATATCACCGGTAGCACCGCTCACCACTTTGTAACCGTTGAGTTTGAGGCTGTAAGACAGCCCTTTAACCGGCAACGGCACTGAGTTGGGGTTGAGCACCCGCAACCCCACCTTAAAACGCTGCTCCAACAAACTGCTGCTCGATACCGGCGCAACAGCAACCAGATTGACTTCCGGGTTCTGAAACCCCGGCGTTAAAGACGCACAACCCGTCAGCAGCATTACTGCCAGCAGCACCACGGCTTGAGACAATACCTTTCTTAGCAAAGTAGCTGCCGCCATTTCACACCTCTTTCACTTGATTTTTCCTGTAATGGACGCATTTTAAAGTTCAGTTGATCACTTTTATAGCTTTATAGAGCCGTTTTTACGATTGGCTCCCCTGGAGGAAAGAATGTTACGAATCGGGCTGTTTTTGCTCACCAACCTGGCGGTGCTGATTGTCGCCAGTGTGACCCTGAATATTCTGCAAAGCCAGGGCATTATCGTCGGCCAGACCGGTGGCCTGCTGGTGTTCTGCGCCCTGTTCGGCATGGGCGGCTCACTGGTATCCCTGTTTATTTCCAAATGGATGGCGAAGCGCGCCTCCGGCACCCGGATTATTGAACAACCGCGCACCGCGGAAGAACGCTGGCTGCTAGACACTGTGGCAGAGCTGGCCAACAAAGCCAATATCGGCATGCCGGAAGTGGGCATTTTCCCCGCCCGGCAATCCAACGCATTTGCCACCGGCTGGAACAAAAATAACGCGTTGGTTGCGGTAAGTGCCGGCCTGTTGCAACGCATGAACAAAGAAGAAGTGCGCGCGGTACTGGCCCACGAAATTGGCCATGTGGCCAATGGCGATATGATTACCCTGTCGCTGATTCAGGGGGTGGTGAACACCTTTGTGATGTTCTTCGCCCGCATTATCGGCACCGCCGTGGATCGCATTGTATTCAAGAGCGAAAGCGGCCGTGGTATTGGCTACTGGATTACCACCATCTTTGCGGAAATTGTGCTGGGGATTCTCGCCTCCATGGTGGTGATGAAATTTTCCCGCTGGCGGGAATTTCGCGCCGATGCCGCCGGCGCACAACTGGCTGGGCGCGCCGCCATGATCAGTGCACTGCAACGCCTGCAGGAAGAAATGAACGCCCAGGTCCCCAGCCAAATGCCCGACACCATGACCGCCTTTGGCATTTCCGGCGGCTTCAAGCAGGTAATGAGTAAACTGTTACTCAGCCACCCGCCCCTGGAACAGCGCATTGCAGCACTTCGTTCACCGGCGGGCATTCAGTGAGCCACGAATCAGTGAGCCAGATAGAGCTCTGCCATTTAAACGACATTCCCGATGGCGGCAGCAAAGAGTTTTACCCCGGCGGCGAAGCCCTGTTTGCGGTACGGCAAGGCAGAGAAGTTTTTGTTTACCGCAACAGCTGCCCCCATACGGGCATGCCACTGAACTGGCAACCGGATCAGTTTTTTGATGTGGAGAAAAAATTTATCCAGTGCGCCATTCACGCCGCGATTTTTCAGCCGGAAACCGGGTTGTGTGTGGCTGGGCCATGCAGTGGCGATTCTCTGGACAGAATCCCCTGCCGCATAAAAAACAGTACCGTAGTTATTGACCTGCCAATTCACAACAAAAGCCAATGACCAATATCACCGTCCCCATTTTGGAAAATCCCGATTCCGGCCCTTCACTGTTTAGCGAGCAAAGGCTTTCTCTTGAAGACTACAACGGCCTGATTATTTCCCCCAGAATCGACGCCCTGAATTTTCGCCACCGGGTCAGCGAGCCCGGTTATTTTAGCGACTGGCACGTAGCGGGGGACCCAACCCTGATTGTGATTCGCCAGGGCACACTGCGTATTGGCCTGCGCGATGGCAGCTATCGGGATTTTTCCGCGGGGGATATGTTTATCGCCAAAGATCGGCTGGCGGACCATACGGCCTTTGACAAACAGTTACACGGCCATACCGCACAGGTAATTGGCGATCAGACATTGATGGCGATACACATCAAGTTGGAAAGTCTTTAGCGGTGATGTTAAACCGGCAACCTTACAGGTTTGCGGCGCAGGGATGTGCCGCCGCTGGCGCAGCCAGCGCGGGTTAATAGTTCAACGGCACCCGACTGGTGATTCCGGTCAGCAACACCCAGGGAATAGTGCCCGCTGCATGGGCGACTTCGCTGGCGCTGAGCTGTGTGCCATTCTCCCCTTTGCCCCACAACACCACCCGGTCGCCGACTTTGGCATCTGGCAGATGGCTCAAATCCACCGACAACATATCCATAGACACCCGCCCCAACAACCGGGAACGCTGGCCGTTCACCAGTACCGGCGTACCACTGGGAGCCTGGCGGGGGTAGCCGTCGCCGTAGCCCACCGCCACCGTGCCTACGCGAGTGGTTTTTTCTGCACGCCACGCCTGGCCGTAGCCCACGCCGTCACCGGCTTCAAGCTGATGGATGGCCATAATGCGCGAGTGCAACGTCATCACCGGTTGCAGCTTTTCCGCAATGGGGTGGGGTTCCGCAAACGGCGAGCACCCATAAAGCACCAAACCCGGCCGCACCCAATGGCCGCGACTGCGGGGCCAGGCCAGCAAACCGGAAGAATTGGCCAGGCTGACCTCGCCACGCAAACCCTCAGAGGCCTGTTCAAAATTATCCAGCTGTTGATCAGTAAACCGGTTGCCCAGCTCATCGGCACAGGCCAGGTGAGACATCAGTCGAATGGCACCCACATTGGCACTGTTTTCAAGGTCGTGATAAGCGAGGCGAAAGCGCTCACTGGTAAAGCCCAGGCGGTGCATGCCACTGTCGTGTTTGAGCCACACCGTGACCGGCTTTTGCAAACGGGCGGCCAGCAGTTTGTCCAACTGGTCGCGGCTGTGAATGACCACTTCAAAATCAAAGCGGGCAATCTCCTGCAGTTCGCTGGCTTCAAAAAAACCTTCAAGCAACAGCACCGGCTGGCGAATGCCGGACTCCACCAGTTCCAGGGCTTCTTCAATGCTGGCGACGCCAAAAATATCCGCTTGCGGCAGCGAACGCGCCACCTCTGCCGCGCCATGGCCGTAGCCATTGGCCTTGATTACCGCCACCACGCGGGCAACCCCGGCCAATGACTTCACCAACTGAAAGTTATGTTGCAACGCAGAGCGACTGATATCTGCCTGAATAAATCTGGCCATATTGCGGATCAATTTTAACCAAAAGTGCCATTGTACTCTTAATTTTACTCTGCCCTTAGTGACTTGTGCGCGTTAAACTTTGGAGACTTTCGCTAGTAGTGCTGCAGGTTAACTTTGCCGGGTGCAGTGTCCACAGGCCTTTTCAGACCGTTGGCCGCAGGGATAGCGGCCACCGAGCGTACAAGGATGTATTCACAGCGTGTCTGAAAAGGCCTGTGGACACTGCGCCAGTAAACTCGACAAAATTACATTAAAGATCTACTAGATATTCACAATCGTTTTCTGGAGCACACCATGCCACACAGCTGGGCCAAATTTGACTGGCAGGATCCGTTCCTGCTGGAACAACAACTCACCGATGAAGAACGCATGGTACGGGATGCCGCCCGCCAATACGCCCAGGAAAAACTGGCTCCCCGGGTACGCGAGGCCTTTCGCAACGAACACACCGACCGAAACATCTTCAACGAAATGGGCGAAATGGGCTTGCTGGGCTCCACCATCCAGGGCTACGACTGCCCCGGCGTCAACTACGTGTGTTATGGCCTGGTGGCCAGGGAAGTGGAGCGGGTGGACTCCGGCTACCGCTCCATGTTGAGCGTGCAATCCAGCCTGGTGATGTACCCCATCTACACCTATGGCAGCGAGCAACAAAAACAAAAATACCTGCCCAAACTGGCCAGCGGAGAATGGGTGGGCTGCTTCGGCCTGACAGAGCCGGACCACGGCTCCGACCCCGGCGGCATGAAAAGCCGCGCCAAAAAAGTGGATGGCGGCTACATTCTCAACGGCGCCAAAATGTGGATCACCAATTCGCCCTTTGCCGATGTGTTCGTGGTGTGGGCCAAAACCGAAGACGATGTGATTCGCGGCTTTATTCTCGACAAAGGCATGCAAGGTCTGTCGGCACCAAAGATAGAAGGCAAGCTGGCGCTGCGGGCTTCCGTAACCGGCGAAATTGTCATGGAAGACGTATTCGTACCAGACGACAACCTGATGCCCGGCGTACAGGGTTTGCGCGGGCCGTTTGGCTGCCTGAACAGCGCCCGCTACGGCATATCCTGGGGAGCACTGGGTGCCGCCGAAGCCTGCTGGCACGCGGCGCGGGAATACGTACTGGACCGCAAACAGTTCAATCGCCCGCTGGCGGCAAACCAGATCATCCAGAAAAAACTCGCGGACATGCAAACGGAAATTGGGCTGGGCTTGCAGGGCTGCCTGCAAGCGGGCCGCCTGAAAGACCAGGGCAAGCTGGCACCGGAATTGATTTCACTGCTGAAGCGCAACAACGCCGGCAAAGCACTGGATATCGCTCGCCAGGCCCGGGACATGCACGGCGGCAACGGCTGCTCCGACGAATACCCCATTATGCGCCATATGCTCAATCTGGAAGTGGTAAACACCTACGAAGGCACCCACGACGTACACGCGCTGATTCTGGGGCGTGCGCAAACCGACATTCAGGCATTTTGCTGATAGCACCGCCACAACAGCCGGCAACCGCGATGGTTGCCGGCATATACCCCTCACCCCGGTCATTGCGAGCAAAGCGAAGCAATCTTCATCTAGGAGCCTGTCGGATTTAGGATTAATCTACTGTGGAAAGGCCGGATTTGGCCATATTTTCCGATTATTCTCGTTAAATAGCGGGCTATTCGCCTCAAATAATCGAAAAATCTGACTCAAACCGGCCTTTCCCTCGTGACGATCACCTAAACCCGACAGGCTCCTAATTACAACCAAATTCCCAAACTCCTCTGCCACTTTGGTCGAGATCGCCGCGCTGCGCTCGCGATGACGGCCACTCACTATTCCGTCACAGGATGACATTCTTACCCATCAAAGCGAAAACCCTGTAGCATTCCAACGTCATCCAATAATTTCCAATACCGTTACACTCTGTGGCTTTTTATTACGGAGGAAGTCTTTGAGCATATTGAGAGTACTGCTACCACTGGCACTTCTTTTCCCAACAGCGGCTGGCCACGGGGCAACGACAGACAGCGAGATAGGGCAATATCAACAGGCCATCGACGAACTGGAAGCCCAATACGGCGCCTACGATATCGCCCTGGCAGAACCGCTGCGCGGCCTGGGTGAAGCGCTACAGGCCAGCGGTGAACACGAAGATGCCATCGATATTTTCAAGCACGGGCTGCACGTTCGCCGGGTCAACGACGGCATGAACCATATTTCCCAGCAACCCATGTTGCGGCTGCTCAATGCCAGTTATCAGGCCACGGAAAACAACGCCGCCGTCGCCAGCAATTATCAGCGCCAGCTGGACCTTTACCACAACCACTACGGCAACAACTCGCCAAAATTGCTGCCCTTGCAACTGGAAGCGGCTCACTGGCATCGCGGCCAGTACGTGCAGACGCGCAGCAAAGAGTCCTTTACCCATCTCAATGAAGCAATCCGCCTTGTGACCCGCGCCGCCATTATCGGCAATGGACAGAAAAATCCACTAACCATTGAACGGTTAAACAGTGACATTGAAAACCACTACTACCTGATCGATTACTTGCAGCGCTTTACCCCGCAGCCACCCGGTGACTATGTGCGCTTCAACAGCCGGCGTTTTCGCCCCCGTTACCGTCGCGAAAGCCGCTTTGAATACCAGATCGCCTACGACGAACACCAGCGCCGGGAAACTTACCGGCTGGCAAAACGTTATCAGAGCGAGCAAATTGATAACTCCATTGGCAAAGTCCTGGCGGCTTACAGCAGGCTTGAACGCCTCCACCAGAAAAACGAGCAGCCGTTGCAGCTGGCCAACAATCTGGCTCTGCAAGGGGATTGGTTGATGTTGTTTGGCAATAACCCACAGCAGGCACACAACCTCTATCGCCAAAGCTGGCAGCTACTCACAGAGCACAAGCAGCTGGAGGAGCGCAGCAAACTGTTTGACAGCCCCCATATGTTGCCCGTTTTCGATACACCAAATCCGGCCAACTTCTCCACCATCGCCAGGGTGAAAATAGACATCGGCCTGAACGGTAAAGCGCATAACATCACCATTCTGGAAACCCAGCCCGCCGAAAAATCCGTGGCTGGCAAAGTCCGCAGTCAACTGCGTAACGCCCGTTTTCGCAATCCCCTGGACAATGGCGACCCCTCAGCCAGCACCGGTTACGAATTGAGCCTGCTCATCGATTAACGCTTCTTTACACTTATTCCGGCAATTATTGTTTGCCATTGCAGTCTATTACCCTGCTTGCGATCACGGTGTTACTGAGGTACAGCACAGCTGAGAGTGGCGGCCGTGATTCGCAAGCACCATTAACCTCAAACCCCATCATTCCTATGTGGAAAATACTGCTTGCCCTGTCCGTTACCTTCGCTGCCAATGCCCAGGAGCAATCGGCACCAGCAAATAACACCACCTACAGCCAACAAATAGAACAACAGTCTGCCCTGCTGGGGCCTTTTGATGCCTCGCTGATAGAGCTCTACCAGCAACAGGGGGTGGAATTTTCCCGCCAGGGAGATTTTTTGCAGGCCGCCAGAGCTCTGCAACTGGCACTGCAGGTAAGCCGTGTCAATTTTGGCCCCAGGGCACCCCAGCAGGCAGCGGCATTGCGGGCTCTGATTGATGTGGCCGAGGCCAGTGGCGAACTGGAAGAAACGCCACTGCTGAATCAGCGCCTGGCAGACATCAATAACCACCAACTCAATACCCCGTTAACCATCGGCGATGTAGACACCCTGATGAGCGACAGCCAGTGGCATTTCCAACGCTACAGCCGTTTGCCGACCAGCAATCGCCTGGGCAACTTGCAAATGTCCGTGCGCCTGGCAAAACACAGTGAAAGTATTATCAGCCACCACTACAACGACGATCGCCACCTTGCGCTGATCGAGCCCCTGGAGCAAATTGCCCGCAGCAGCCACCACCTCACTGAGCATTACCTGAACCAGTTGCGTTTTTTTAACGGCCAAGGCTCGTTTCATCAACAGTTTACCGAGCAGGTATTCCAACAGGGGCTTGAAGCTCGTCGGCGAATAGTGCGCATCCTGCGCCATAATCAGGCGTTGCCAGAGACACTGGCGCAAGCGCAAATCGATTTGGGGGATTATCTGCAACGGTTAAAACTGCCTAAGGCCTCGCAAAAGGCCTATCGGCAAGCCTGGAACACCCTGTTCAACGCTCAACGTACCGAGCAGCTTATGGATTGGCTGGGGCGGCCAATGCCACTGTTTGCCAATAACCACAAACAAATCGGCGACGCCTCATCACTGGCGCGCATCAAGGCTCATGTGGATACCGAAGGCAAAGTGGAGCGCATCGAAGTGCTGGAAACTTACCCCGCCGACGACACCCAGGTGATCAGCGCCGCACAACAGGCAGCACAACGCCTGCCCTATCGGTTGGCCATAGTGGATGGCAAAGTGGTACCGGGCAGCATTGAATTCAATCTGCCCTTGAATCTGCCTCCAATGGCAACACCTTAAAGGCGGTGTACCCGTAAACAGCACTGATAATCGGGCACAACCAACAGAATATGGCCCAGGGAGCGTAGGCAAATGCACCCAGGCCGGAGCCCCACCCCCAGGCGGTTACCCCCAACACCCCGGCCATGTAAATGCCGCAGGTATTCCAGGGAATCAACACCGAAGTAATGGTGCCCGCATCCTCCACCGCACGGGACAGATTCAACGGGTGAAGACCGCGCTGGCGATAGGCGTCTTTATACATGCGTGCAGGCATCACCACGGAAATATACTGGTCTGCACAGGTGATATTGACACCGAGACTGGTGGCCAGGGTAGAACTGATCAAACCACCAACAGTCTTCACCCGCCGCAAAATACCGTCAACCGCCCGTTTGAGCAGCCCGGCCCGTTCAAAAGCTCCACCAAAGGTCAGTGCGCAAACGATCAAAAAAACCGTGGACAGCATATTCCCCATACCGCCCTTGGAGAGCAAATCGTCCACCATGGTGTTGCCGCTGTTCATGGCAAAGCCATCCAACAGGGCAATGGCGACACCTTTTACCAAAACCCCGGTACCTTCGCCAACAGCCTCGCCCCCACCAAGAGAAACAACCTGGGCTTTCTGAAACACCAACGCCACCAATACACCGGTCACCATACCCGCCATCAACGCCGGCAATACCGGCTTGCGCAGTAACGCCAGCGCCAACACCACCAGCAGCGGCACAAACACCGGCAGGCCGAGATAGAACTGTTGGCCCAGCAAGCGATTTACCGCGGCAATTTCCCCACCCAGATCGCCATTCGATGAATTGCCGCCACTGCCGACAACCACAAACACCAACAGGGAAATCACAAAGGCGGGAATGGTGGTCCACCCCATATGGCGAATATGGCGGAACAGGTCATTGCCGGTAACACCGGCTGCCAGATTGGTGGTGTCCGACAGCGGCGACAGTTTATCCCCCATATACGCCCCGGACAGAATGGCACCGGCGGTTATGGCGGGCGACAGCCCCATCACAGACGCCACCCCCATCAGCCCCACACCCAAAGCACCGGCCACAGTCCAGGAGCTGCCGATACTCAGCCCGGTAATCGCACAAATCAGTGCCGCTGCGGGATAAAACCACTGCGGCGACAACAGCTGGGTACCCCAGTAAATCATGGCCGGCACAGTGCCCGCCAGTATCCAGCTGCCCACCAAACCGCCCACAACCAACAGTACCAAGATGGCTTTCAAGCCAGCCGTCACGGAATTTATCATGCCGTCTTCCAGCGCCCCCCAGCTCACCCGGTTTTTCAACCCCACCAGGCAAGCGGTAATCGCCGCCGCTAGTAACGCCAACTGGGTATAGCCGCCGGCGTTGTCGGCAAAGCTGTCGAGCAACAACAGCAAACAACCGATCAACACCAGCACCGGCAATAACACATCCAGCAGACTGGGCGCTCTTTCAGGAGAGGACTGGGGGGAAGGTTCAGGAACAGAGCTCATGCACACCTCGACGGTTATTATTTTGTATTTGCGCCCACTGCTGCCCTGACACGGCAGGCTGACCGTCTGCACCGGTCAACCTGACGCCGCTGACGACGTTATCCATTACTCCCGGCGTCCCTCAGTCAATGAGGCTTTCCATCTGTGCCGAAATGGGGTAGAACAAGTGTAGCCTGTTGGCAAATATGGAACCTCAATGGGTCTGATTCGGAACCATACCACGGCTGATGGTTCTAAGTGGTGACAACCTACCCGGGCAATACCATTTATGCTTCTTAAAACAGTCTTTGCATTTACGTTGATAACCGCCAGCACCTTGCAGGCCCATGGTGCAGAGGCCGAGGTTACTGCTACTCCGGACACCCCCGACACAACCGCCCCCGAAACCCCGGCCAGCGGCCAACCCGCTCACTGGGAAGTGGACAAATTGCGCGCCGTGATTGAAGACCAGGAAGCGGACCAGGGTGCCTACGGCGAGGCCATGGCAGAGTCTCTTTTGGGGCTGGGCCGGGCACTGCAACAGGTGGGCGAGCACGATGAAGCCATTGGCACACTCAACCACTCGCTGCATGTTTCCAAGGTCAACCACGGCATTTACAGCATCCAGCAAGAACCGGCCCTGCGTGCCCTGATCAACAGTTACGAAGCCCAGCAAGACCTGACATCCGTCAGCCGCTCTTACACTCACCTGAGCAAGCTGTATTCCATCCATTACGGACGTTCAGCTCCGGAACTGCTGCCATTGCTGGAGGAAATGGCCGAATGGCACCGGCAGGCGTATATCGACAACATCCAGCGGGATTCCATCGGCTACCTCACTTTTTCCATTTCCATCACCAATAGCGCGCTGGCCATTGCCGAACAGAACCCCATGAAGTTCGCCAGCAATATGGTCAACCTGCTGCGCAGCAATGCCCAAAGCTCCTGGCATGTGAACAACCACCTTGCCAAGTACAAACACCTTGAGGGAGAAAACAGCAAAGGCTTTGACGCCAACCGGGAAGTGCAGCATTTGAACAGAGCGGCATCCACGGGCAGATACAGCAACCAGGAGCTGATCCTGACCAGCTCCTACACCATAGGCCGCGACTCCTACCAGCGTATTATCGACATCCTCAACGACAACAATGCCGCGCCCAGGGAAAAAGCCAGGGTAATGGTGGAACTGGGCAACTGGTTCACCATTTATAACCGCCCCAACTCGGCCCGGGACAGCTACCAGAAAGCCTGGCACCTGCTCAACGACAACGATGACCAGGAAGGCCTTGAAGAACTGCTTGGCGAGCCGGACAGCCTGCCCAACTTTGACAGTGGCCCACCCAACCAGGGAACCCTGGTAGAAGCCACCATGACCATCGACAAACGTGGGCGGGCAAGAAAGGTGGAGGTGGTGCGCACCTTTCCGGAAGACGATCGCAAAGCGGCACAACGGGCCATTCGCACCATCAAAAAGACCCGCTTCCGGCCCCGCTACGAAAACGGCCAACCGGTGGGCTACGACAACTACACTTACCTGCTGCGTCTCAGCGAAAAATTCTCGGGTAAAAAACCATGAAACAAGTAAACACCATTGCCCTGGCCATCGTGCTGGGGGCTACTTTGGCCAGCTGCCAAACCCAGAGCCCACAGAGCAGCTCGCAACTGCCGCAGCCCCCCAGCAGCCCGTCTTCCGGGTCGCCGAGCCCGTCGATTCCGTCGCCGTCCAGCCCTTCCAGCTCGTCGCGCCCGTCACAGCCATCACCGTCGTCGAGCCCCTCCAGTCCCTCGGCGCAACCGCCGTCCGGGTCACCCCTGCCCGGCGGCGCCCCACCCATACCCAGCACTTCCAGTCGCTCTGGCCCGGAATCATCACAACAGAGTTCAGACTCCAGGCAGCAGGGTGAACAGGGCTCACCAGAGACCGCTGAAGACATTTTCGGCTCTCGCCCCGGTGGGGAAAACCGCCAGTCAGAAGACATTCCCGATCTGGATGCTCAACCTGGCGGCAGCGAAGCGGCCACCCATGAACAGCTGTTGGAAGTGCTCGCCGATATAGACGCGGCCCTGGAAAAAGCCGCCAGCGACCCCAACGCCACCCCCGCAGAACAAGCCCGTGTAGAACAGTATCAGGATGTGCTGGGTGACATTCGCGTCAGTGTGGAAAATGGCCAGCTTGACCCCGCTGGAGAACAGGCACTGCTGGACATTCTCGCCGACCTGGAAGGCAGCATCGAAGCCAACGAACGGGCCCAGGCCAACAACGGCAATGGTGACATTCCAGTCACCATTACAGTTGAGCAGGTGGCTATTCTGCAAGACCTGATCGACGTTATCGGCATACCCGGAGCCACCCCCGGTATCGGCTTCCCGTCACTGCCCGGCTTGCCCGGCGGCGGTAGCGGTTCGCGCACTGGCGGCGAAACCCTGGGTGATCTGGACGCCGCTCTGGAAGCCTCCATCGGCGTGTTCGACGGCATGATTCTCTCCGAGCGCGTCAATGCCCAGGGCAAACCCGGCGAATTTGAAGGCGGCGAAGAATACACCGGCGGCGCCGAAGGTTTGTTTGAAGAAGGCGACCCGGCAGAAGCGGGCGCTGCAGGCGGCGAACAACAGCAGGCGGAATCCCCTGAATTCCCGGGCACCGAAGAAAATGCAGCCCAGGCATCACAGGGCGGTGGCGGCGGCATTGGCAATGCCGGTGAGCACGCAGCCATACCCGACGACATCCCCGATGGCCGCGACGACGACATTGTCGCCCGCCAGATTCGCGAAGCGGCGCAAAGCGAAACCGACCCGGAACTGCGGGAAAAACTGTGGGACGAGTACCGTCGCTACAAAAATGGGAAGTAGAACGGTAAATAGCGGTGTCAGAAATTAAAAATCGATACTGACATTAAAACCAAGCCCGCACTCACCCACACCCACAACAGCAGAGCGACAAAAATACCATGAGGCATAACGTGCGATTACTGAAAAGCATTCCTGTTTTGGCGGCCCTGGCGTTTTTGGCTGGCTGCAACACCAATTTGGTGACCACCACCGCTTACACACCGCTGGAACAGCAGAACATCAATGAGGAGTCCAGCCGCGAACTGCTGGACGTGGGCATTATCCCCCTCGACCCCGGCCTCGACAAAGCCGAAGAAAACGAAACCCTGCTGCCGGAATTGCGCAACGCGGAAGCCCAATTTCTGGCCCACCAAATCAGTCTGACCGTGCAAAACAGTGCCGCCTGGGGTGCTGTGCGGGTGATTCCCGGTACCGCCACTGTCACCGATGTTTACGTGGAAGGCACCATTCTCAATTCCAACGGCAAAACCCTGGAACTGGAAATTCGCGTCAGCGATTCCAGTGGCCGCCACTGGTACACGGAAACCTACACAGAAACCGTGGGCAAATACGCCTACGAGCGCCGTCAGCGGGGCCGCGACCCCTTCCAGGGTGTGTTCAACCGCATCGCCAACGATCTGATGCGCTACCACGACAAGCTGCCCGCTGAACGCAGCGCTGAATTGCGCACCATATCGGAACTGCGCTTCGCCCAGGACTTCTCCCCGCAGGCCTTTGACCGCCACATTGAAACCGACAAAAAGGGCGAGCTGAAGGTCGCTTCTCTGCCGGCGGAAAACGACTCCATCCTGCAACGGGTGCGCCCCATTCGCGAACGCGACTACCTGTACATCGACACCATGCAGGAGCACTACCAAACCTTTGCCAAGCGCATGAACAAACCCTATCAGGACTGGCGCGCCACCAGTTACGACGACATTATTGCCATCGAAAAACTGCGTAAAAGCTCCGTCAACCGCGGCATTATTGGTGGCCTGGCCATTATCGGTGGCATACTCGCCGCAGGCAGCGACAACGGTTCCAGCCAACTGGGTGGCCTGGTGGCCGCCGGTGCCGGTGGCGTTTTGCTGAAAGACGCCCTCGGCAAACGCCAGGAAGCGCAAACCCACGTGGACGCCCTGGTGGAACTGGGTTCTTCTCTGGAAGCGGACATCGAGCCTCAGGTCATCGATCTGGAAGATCGCACCATTACCCTCACCGGCAATGTGGAAGCCCAATACCAGGAATGGAAACAACTCCTGCAACAAATCTACGAACAAGAACGCGGACTGGAATGAGCCAACAATCACCTACTGATACGAAACAATCCACTGACACCCCGGAAACCCAGCCTCAAACCGTTATCGAACAGACCCCCAAACCCCGGACCAACCCCTGGGTGTTTGCCGGGCTGGGAGTGGTGGGCCTGCTGGCACTGGCGGTGATCTTTGTGCTGCCCAATCTGGTTACGCCACCGGAAATCGCCCCGGTCGCCGTCGAGGAAACCCAGCCCAACAGTACAGGTACCGCAGCCAAACCGCTGGAATCCCCCTGGCAAGAAGCTCAGCTGGCGCAAGCCCGCCGCAACGCCCAGGACATTCTCGCCAAACTGCTGGAAGCCCAGGAATTTTTGCAGGGCAAAGCCGTTATGCAGTGGGGAGCCGAAGACTACCAGCAAGCGGCAGACACTGCCGCAGAAGCGGACATCGCCTTCCGGGAACGCCGTTTTAACGACGCTCTCGATGGCTACCAAAATGCCCTGCAAACCCTCACCGGGCTGGAACAACAAGTGGAAAGCACCCTGGCCAACGCCCTGCAACAAGGCATGCAAGCCATCGACAGCGGCGACGCCAGCAGTGCTCAAACACACTTTCAGCTGGCCCAGGCCATCGACCCCAAAAACAGCAGCGCCACCACAGGCTTACAACGGGCGGCCACTCTGGATGCGGTGCTTGAAGCACTGGTTCAGGCAGAGCTGTCTCAGGAAAATGGCGATCTTGAACAGGCACTTGAACAGGCCAACAGCGCTCTGTCTCTGGACAACAAACACCGGGGAGCGCAACAAACCCTGGCGGATATCCAGCAACAGATTGCCGAGCGGGACTACATCCAGGCCATCAGTCGCGGTTACAGCCACCTGGAAAAAGGCCAACTGATGAGCGCCAGCAAAGCCTTTAAAAATGCCCTGGCCCTGCGCCCCGGCAGCAGCGAAGCACAACGGGGACTCACCCAGGCGCAAAACCGCCAGACCCGGCAAACCCTGCAACAACAATTGGCCGTTGCCGGCCAGCGGGAACAGGAGGAAAACTGGCAGGCGGCGGAAACCCTCTACAATCAGGTACTCAACAAAGACAGCTCCGTGGTAGAGGCCCGCAGCGGGCAAATTCGCAGCAGCGTGCGCGCCCAGTTGGATGAGAAACTGCAAAACCTGATCGACAACTCCATGCGTCTCACCAGCTCCAATGTCTATCAGGACGCCACCCAATACCTGCAGGAAGCCCGCGCCATCGACCAGCGCGGCCCCCGGCTCAACAAACAGATTGCCGCCCTGCAAACCGCATTGATCAAAGCCGCTACCCCCTGGCCGGTGGAAATTCAGTCCGACAACGCCACCCTGGTCACCCTGTTCCGTGTGGGCGAGCTGGGCAAGTTCAACAGCAAGCAAATCAAACTCAAGCCGGGGCGCTATGTAGCCACTGGCAGCCGTAAAGGGTACCGGGATATCCGGGTGGAATTTACCATTACCGGCACAGCCCCCAGTGGCCCCATCATCATCAAGTGCAAGGACATCATCTGACGTGGCAGACCATTCACAGCAATCTCCGCAAACCATTACACCTGCGGAATTCGCCCCCCTCGACGGCCCCATCGTGCGCCGCAAGCGGGTGCACCCGGTAGCCATTGTGATTGCCGTGGCGTTGCTTCTGGCCGCAGTGGTGCTGTGGTTCCTGCTCACCGCAAGGGCGATCTTTTTTGACCCGGATCCCGCCGCAGCCAGTGTGGAGGTAGAGGGCGGTCTGGTGTTTCAACTGTCGGACAGTTACCTGGTGCGCCCGGGCAGTTACTCCGTTCGCGCCAGCGCCGAGGGCTATCACACCCTGAACCAGCAAATCGACGTCAGCAACGATGACAACCAGCGCTTTGCCCTGAGCCTGGAGAAAAAGCCCGGCCACCTGCAATTGAGCAGCCAGCCACCGGGGGCAGAAGTGACCCTGGACGGGCAAGTAGTGGGCCAGAGCCCGCTGCGCCTGGGCGACCTCAGCCCCGGCGAACACCAGTTGCAACTGGCAGCACCACGCCACTTTACCCGCAGTCTGACGGTAGACATTACCGGTCTGGACCAGACTCAGGAATTGGATGTCAGCCTGGACCCGGCCTGGGGGCAGTTACAACTGACCTCCAGCCCCGCCGGTGCCGAGGTGTTTGTGTCCGGTGAAAAGCGCGGGGTTACCCCACTCACTACCGAGCTGCTCACCTGGGGAGAAGACGTTAAAGTGCAATTACCGGGGCACAAATCCTGGCACAAAAAATTGCAGGTGGGGGCCGGTGAATCCCTGGCCATTGACAACATCGTGCTCGACAAAGTGGACGGCCTGCTGCGCCTCAGCAGTACTCCGGCGGGAGCGTCGGTTACCGTCAACGGCACCTTCCGCGGTCAGACGCCACTGGAGCTGGAACTGCAACCGGATACCCGGCACAACCTGTCGCTGTTTCTGGAAGGCTATTTCACCAGCCGCCGCTCAGTGACCGTTCCCTCTGGCAACGAACAACAACTGGCGGTTAATCTGGCGCCGGAAACCGGCAGCCTGCAGGTAACCACCAGTCCCGCCGATGCCCAGGTATTTATCAACGGCACGTTGCGCGGCAGCGGTGGCGACAGCTTTCCCCTGCCTGCCAAACCCCATCGCATTGAAGTACGCCGCAAGGGTTACGCCAGCCAGAGCCGCAGCTTTACCCCGCGCCCCGGTATCGAACAGTTGATGCAGTTCAAACTGCTCACCGAAACCGAAGCGCGCTGGGCTGCCACCCCCAAACAGATCAAAACCGAACTGGGCCAGGGGTTAAAACTGTTCCGCCCGGAAGGGCTGTTCGCCATGGGTGCATCGCGCCGGGAGCCGGGCCGACGCGCCAACGAAGTGCAGCGCCAGGTGATTCTCAAACGGCCCTTTTACCTGGCCACCCACGAAGTCACCAACAAAGACTTTATGGCCTTTGACAGCAGCCACTTCTCGCGCCAGACCGGGGGCGTCACCCTGTCCAGCGCCAAACAGCCGGTGGTCAATGTCAGCTGGCAACAGGCCGCGCTGTACTGCAACTGGCTCAGTGCCCGCGAGGGTCTGCCGCTGTTCTACCAGACCAAAGACAACAAAGTGACCGGCACCAACGCAAACGCCACCGGCTACCGCCTGCCCACCGAAGCAGAGTGGGCCTGGGCCGCCCGTCACACCGGCAACTACCCACTCAAGTACAGCTGGGGCAACACGTACCCACCCACCAGTGGCTCTGGCAACTTCGCGGATAATTCTGCGGCGAAAATCACCCCCAGTGTGGTCAAAGGCTACAACGACAGTCACCCGGTGACCGCCCCGGTGGGTAAATTTGCCGCCAATCACTATGGCATCTACGACCTCAGCGGCAACGCCGCCGAATGGGTCAACGATTTTTACGGCATTGAAATCAGTCTCGGCGGCAAAAAAGTGGTAGACCCCACTGGCCCGGAAGACGGTGAATTTCACGTGATTCGCGGCTCCAGCTGGCGCCACAGCAGCATCACCGAGTTGCGTTTGTCGTTCCGCGACTACGGCAATGCACCCCGTGACGACGTGGGTTTTCGCATCGCCCGATATGTTGAATAGCAGGAATTGGTTATGAAAAAGTTATTGTTACTCGCCGCTATCGCAACCCTGGCACTGGCCGCAGTAGCGGCAGAGCAGCCCAAAGAGCCCGAGAAGAAAGACGGCCAGGAACAACCCAAAGACGGGGATAAAAAGAAGGCCAAAAAGCCTGTCATTTTCAAGCCCACTGAAGAACTGTCGGAAGATTTTTCCGTGCCCTTCCCCACCGACATTTAACAGGCAACCAAACCCCTTGAGACATAAACCCTTGAGACAGTCACCATGAGACAGCAAGCCGCCTCGCGAGAGTTTTTTTTCCAGATATTTGCCCTGATCCTGTCGCTGATCATGGTGCACGCCATATACGTGGCCCTGATTCGCCCCAACGCCAACGCCATTATGCAGGCCCAGCTGGAGCGGGAAGCCGCCGGTGAAGTGGTGGTGGCAGAGCGCTCCCTGTATGTGGTGCTCAAGGACTTCGAGCAGGAAGCCTGTTTTATTCTGATGTTCTGGGCCATGGCCATAATGGGTTACAAAGCGCGCCGCTCCATCAAAGAGCGCAGCCTGTTGCAACTGAAGCTGATTCAGATTGACGAGGGCTCGCGCATCCTGCCGGAAGACGCCCGTCAGTTGGTGCGCCCCATACAGGCCCTGCCCACAGATCAACAGCAATACCTGCTGCCGCGCATTCTCAGCGCCGCCCTGCAACGCTTTACCACCACCCGCAGCATTCAGGACGTCTCCGAAGTAAGCAACGATACCTGCGAAAAAGAATCCGACCGCCTCGACTCGGAACTGTCCATGGTGCGCTACATCGCCTGGGCCATTCCCTCCATCGGCTTTATCGGCACCGTGCGCGGTATCGGTGAGGCACTGGGACAGGCGGACAAAGCCGTACAGGGCGACATCGCCGGTGTAACCGCCGCACTGGGCGTGGCATTTAACTCCACACTTATCGCCCTGGTGATCAGCATTGTGGTGATGTTCCTGGTACACCAGCTGCAACTGCTGCAGGAACGCCTGGTGCTGGACAGCCACAGTTATGTGGACAGCAAATTGTTGCGGCATTTGAAGACCGATTGATTAGTTAGACCGGCGCAAAGCTGAATAGCTTTGAGCTTTTGAATGAGCGGTCGCACGTCGCACGCCTGACGTCGCACGCTAAAACCAAGCACTCTGTAGGTCAGACTTTAGTCTGTCAAACAACTCGACAATTACCACCAATATTGACGAGCTGAAGACCAACCTGCAGAGCTCCAAACCAAAGCGTGCGACGTGCGACGTCAGACGTGCGACCAAGGTTTTTTAAATGACACTGGCAGTATTCGACCTCAATGACAGCGCCATCGGCCACGGCAGCAGTGCCGACAACTGGCAGCACAGCCCCGGCCTTGCCCGTGTGGAGGATGGCCGTATTGTCACCGGCGAGATCGCCCGCAGTCGTGCCTGGCTCGACCCGCAGCAGAGTTTTCAGCAGTTCTGGCAGCAGCTCAACCTCACCCCACTGGCGGTGCACACCAACAGTGCCCGCCACCACGCGGACCTGGCCTACGCACAATTGCAGCAACTGCACAAAGACAGCGGCGAACCCGAACAGGTTATCCTGGCGGTTCCCGGCAGCTTTAATCGCGAACAACTGGGGCTGCTGCTGGGGCTGGCCAACGCCTTGCCCTTTAAAGCGGTGGGTTTGGTGAACAGCGCACTGGCGGCGGTAAGCACACAACCACCAACCGGCCCGGCGCTGCATCTGGATATTCAGCAACACCAGTCGCTGATCACCCGCCTCGACCACCGCAATGAACTGCGCAGCCTGGACTCTGACGCGGTGAGCAACCTGGGAATGAAACAACTGCTGGATCACTGGGCTCACCAGGTGGCGGAACAGTTTATCAGCCAGTATCGCTACGACCCCCTGCACACCGCCGACGGCGAACAACAGCTCTACGACCAGTTACCCCACTGGCTCGCCACCTTGCAGCGGGAGCCTCAGGTGGCCGCATCGCTGCACAGCAGCAAGGGGGATTTTGACATCAACCTGATGCGCGAACCGCTGCTGGCCAGTGGTGAATCGCGCCTCAAGCAACTGCAACAGGCCGTGGAAGAACTGCGGCAAAACGGCGAGACCCTGTACCTCAGCCACCGGGCGGCGCAAATTCCCGGCCTGCGGCGGCGCCTGGGCGAGCATCAAGTGCTGGCAAGTGATGCTGTTCTGCAAGGCTGCCTGGGCCATAAACAACAGCTGTGTGGTGACTCGCAATCCCTGCATCTGATAAACGCCTTGCGAGTGGCCACACCAGTGCCAGCCGCCGACAGCGAGTCGTCATCCCGGCCCAGCCACCTGTTGGTGGGCCACCGGGCGCTGACTATTGGCGAGCAACTGGCGCTGCGTGTCACTGGCAGCGTCGTCGAACCCTGCGATCCGGAGCAAGGGGATTTACTGCTTATCAACAAAGGTTCCGGCCTGCTGCTGCAAACCCCCGCCGAGGTGGAAGTGAGCGCCCCGCCAACACTGCAACCCGGCTCGATCATCCAAGTGCAGCAACACCGCCTGCAATTGATTGTTGTGGATTAAGGGGCGCGCGCAGTCATGGCAAAAAAACGCGGCTTCAGTCCCTTCAGTTTATCGTTTCTCGACATCATGGCCTGTGGCTTTGGCGCGGTTACTCTGTTGTTCCTGATTCTCAAGCACGACCCCACCACCATCACCACCGCCGACCCCAATATCGCTGCCGAGGTAAAACTGTTACAGGAAGACATTCGCGAGGGCCGCAAGGAACTGGTGATTTTGCGCAACTCCCTGGCGGATGTGGAACAGAACAAAGACGCCGCCCAGGGACTGTCCGACCGCATTGTAGAGCGCATTAAACAGCTGGAACGGGAGCTGAGCGCCCAGAGCGACCCGGAAGAAACCGTCGCCACCCTGCGCAAACAGGTGGAGGAGCTGGAGGAAGAAATTTCCACCCTGGAAGACCAGTCCCGCGCCAACGACACCCGCCGCTTTGTGGGCCAGGGCGATCGCCAGTACCTCACCGGCATCAAACTGGGGGGGCGCAACGTGCTGATTCTGCTGGACGCCTCCGCCAGCATGCTGGCAGAAGACATCGTCAACACCGTAATTACCCGCAACCGCAGCGATGCCGAGAAAAAGCGCGCCGACAAATGGCAGCGGGCCCTGAAAACCGTGGAATGGCTGGTGTCGCAAATGCCCCCTTCCACGCAGGTACAGGTAATGACATTCAACACCGACACCAACAAAGTGTTGGAACTGGACCACAGCGATTACGCCAGCGTTGCCGACCCGGAAGAACTGGATCAGTTGTTCGGTAACCTCGCCGAAGTGGTACCCGGCGAAGGCACCAGTCTGATCAACGCCTTCAGCGCCATTAACCAGTTGCAGCCTCGCGTGGACAACCTGTTTTTGATTACCGATGGTCTGCCCACCCAAGGAGATCAACCGCCGCGCCGCGCCACCATTACCGGGCGCGACCGGGAACGCCTGTTCAGCCGCGCGCTGGAAGTACTGCCCAACAACCTGCCGGTGAATGTGGTGCTGTTTCCCTTTGAGGGCGACCCCACCGCCGCCGCCGCATTCTGGCGCCTGGCGCTGGCCACCAATGGATCATTTTTAAGCCCATCCCGAGACTGGCCATAGGAGACGAAAAGTGAAAAAGAAACGCAATTCCGTCGCCGAAATGAACATCTCCTTTCTGGATGTGATCAGCTGTGGCTTTGGCGCGATTGTACTGTTGTTGCTGATCGCCAAAACCGTGGAGAGCACTGCGTTTGAAGAATCCATTGATCTGGATGGCTCGTTCAAGGATTTGCAAAAAGAACTGTTTGAAATCCGTGGCGAGACCACCGTTCTCAACCGCCAGTTACGCTCCCGGGAGGAACAGCTGTCCAACCTGCAGTTGAAAATCGCCCGCCTGCAAGAACAGCTGGCCAGTGTGGAAAAACAGCGCAAGGCCGTCGCTCAAGTGGACACTACCGAGGAAGAAGAACTGACTCTGGCACTGCAGATTCTTACCGAAGAAATGGAGCGCCTGCTGGGGGCCGACCACAAGCGCACCGACGACACCGTGGGCGGCATTCCGGTGGACAGCGAATACGTGATTTTTGTGGTGGACACCTCCGGCAGTATGCAAACTGCCTGGGCGCGAGTGCGCCGGGAGATGATCAACATTCTCGACATTTACCCGCAGGTGAAGGGCATCCAGGTAATGAACGACCAGGGAGGCTACATGTTTTCCAGCTTCAAAAACCGCTGGATTGAAGACACCCCCACCCGCCGCCGCGCCATTGTGCAACGGCTGAATACTTGGACTCCATTCAGTAATTCCAGCCCGGTGGAAGGCATTCAAAGAGCCATCCGCTCGTTTTACGACCGCGATAAAAAAATCAGCATCTACGTATTCGGTGACGACTACCAGGGCCAGTCGGTGCGCCGGGTGCTGGACGTGGTAGACCGCCTCAACGCCGAGCGCAGCGGCAAACGCCTGGTGCGTATTCACTGCGTGGGCTTTCCGGTACACATGCTGGGCAACGGCGTACCGGGATCAGCGGTACGCTTCGCCAACCTGATGCGGGAGATGAGCTATCGCAACGGCGGAACCTTTGTGGGGCTGAATGGCCTTAATTAAAGTCCTTGCCCATATATGTAGGGTGGATTAGCGTAAGCGTAATCCACCAAAACAGGTCGGTGTAACCCTACGGGAATAACAGTAATGGCAACAAACATACATAAAAATTGGCTCATGCCACTTTTTGCAGCCAGCGCCTTGCTGCTGACCGCCTGCTCCACCAACGTCACCGTTAGCGGCGACTACCCCACCCCGCTGGCCAAACCCATACCCTACAACGTTGGCGTGGTGTTTGATGACACGTTCAGCAATTACGTCTTCACCCGAGACAACATCGAAATCAAACTGGGGGACGCCCAGATACGCATGTACGACAACCTGTTTGACGGCATGTTCGCCAACAGCACACTGCTGGAATCCCGCGAGGCCGCTAGCGAAGATATAGACCTGGTGATCGTGCCCAATGTGGAAGAAATTCAAATCGCCACTCCCAAAGACAACCGCCTGAAAGTCTACGAAGTGTGGATCAAATACAACATGCAGGTGTACGACGGCGATGGCAGCTCCATCGCCGACTGGCTGATGACCTGTTACGGCAAAACCCCCACAGCCACTCTCAAATCCCGCGCCCGGTCGCTCAACCTGGCCAGCGTGGTCGCCCTGCGCGACGCCGGGGCCCGCATGACCACAGGCTTTGTGCGAGTGCCGGAAGTACAGGGCTGGCTGATACGCCAGGCCGCCCGCAAACGGCAACCGCCCGCCGCCAGCGACACCCCGGCGACCGAGCCGCACACCCAAACCACCGTGGAGGAACAGCCATGAGCTATACATCCAGACTTTACACACTGGCCTTCGCCGCAGCGACCCTTGCCCTCGGCGCCTGCTCCACCACCACTACCATCGATGAATACCGCGATGCCGGGGTACGCGATATCAGCCTCAACGACAACGAGTCCATGGTGATTCTGGGGCGGCGACACCTGGGCGATCACGAAACCGAACCGGGCTTGATCAGTTGCATTGGCAAGCGCCTGAACCGCAAGCTGACGGTGGATGTGGTAAACGAACAAAACTTCCTCAACCAGCTTTATCCCTGGTTTGAACCCCGCACAGCGCCCCTGAAGTTGCGCCGCATGGAACGGCTGATGGATGACCAGGCCATCGCCAACCAGATCGCCGCCATGGGCGTGCGTTACATGGTGTGGGTAGATGGCAACACCGAAACCACCGACAGCAGCGGCTCCCTGAGTTGCACCATCAGCCCGGCAGGTGGCGGCTGTTTTGGCTTTGCCAGCTGGGATCGCCTGTCCTCCTACGAGGCCATTATCTGGGACATTCAGGAAATGGAAGAAAAGGGCCGGGTACGGGTGGACACCGAAGGCACCTCCTACATGATTGCAGTGGTGGCCCCGGTGCCATTTATTGCCCAGGTACAGTCAGAAGCCTGCGAGGGCATGGGCAATCAGCTGGCGACCTTCTTTGACGGTGAATAGCAGGTAATGTCGTGAGCAGAAAGAAAATCACTTCGAATCTGAATAGTCGCACGTCGCACGTTGCACGTCGCACGCTAACTGCACTGCTCGCTATTGGTGCGCTGGCTGTTTCCGTTTCAGCTCACGCCTGGTCGAAGAAAGACGCTCGCATCGGCAAGGAAATCTACGACCAGACCACCACCGAATCCGCAGTTTACGAAGAGCCCAAACTGGTGGATTACGTCAACAAAGTGGGCAAGCGCATTGTCGCCGCCAGTGACCGCCCCGACGAAGAATACGTATTTACCATTATCGACAGCCCCAACATCAATGCCTTTGCCACTCCCGGCGGCTACGTGTACATCAACCGTGGCCTGATCACCTACATGACCAGCGAAGCGCAATTGGCGGCGGTGCTGGCTCACGAAGTGGGTCACATTACCGCCAGGCACGCCGCCCGCCAGAACAGAATCAATAACACCAGCAATATTGTTTCCGGCATTCTCGGTGTGCTCACCGGCAGTGGCGATGTGGCAGAGGCCAGCTCCCTGTGGGGCCAAACTGTAGTGCGCGGCTACGGTCGCGATATGGAACTGGAAGCGGATCAGCTGGGGGCCAAATTTCTCTACAACGCCGGCTACCCGCCCACCGCCATGATCGAAGTGATCTCGCTGCTCAAAGACAACGAGAACCTGGAAAAGCGCAAAGCCCGCGAAACCGGCCAGCAAGTGCAGGTATATCACGGCCTGTTTGCCACCCACCCGCGCAACGACAAGCGCCTGCTGGAAGTGGTGGCCGAGGCGGGCAAGCTGTCGCAGGGGCTGGATGCGGATGCCAATATCACCCCGTTCCGAATCGCCACCAACGGCTTGCCTTGGGGCACCAACTTTCGCGCCCCGCCACCGCGTAAAAACCGCGTCAGAGACGAAAAACTCAAGTTCCAGTTTGACCACCCGGATGGCTGGCAATTTGTTGCCACAAACAACCGCTACACCGGTAACGACGCCGACCAACACTACCGCATGACCATCGACGTGCAGGCGCGCACCCGCGACACACCGCGCCTGTACATCAAAAACAAACTGGGTGAAACCCTGAAAAAAGCCGAAGATTTCACCCAGGCAAGACTCAACGGCAGCCGTGGTTATGTCACCACCGCCGACGGCAAAGAACAGCGCATTGCCGTGATCTACCACAGTCGCTACGCAGTTGTGTTCCGCGGCGACGTACTGGAAGGTGGAGACGCCGAACAAGGCGAAGACCACTTTAACAGGGTCATCAGCAGCTTTCGGGCCATCTCAACCCGTGCCTTGGCAGCGGGAAAAACCAAAACCATCAGCTACGTAAAAGCCAAGGACGGGGTCACTTTCAGAAAACTGTCGCAGTTTTTAAAGCTGGGGCAATTTGGCGAACAGGAATTGCGAATCATCAATGGCTACCCGTCGAGGGGAGAGCCCAAGCCCGGGGAGTGGATAAAGGTTATTCGTTAGCTTAAGGAGCGCTCTCAAGCAACTTTTCTGACGATTTGGCGTGTCGACGCAATTTTCCCGAGTGCGCCTTTTTCGCCACTTCAAGCAGAAAATCTCGATACTGCTCCTCCCCTGTTCTGCCGATAGTCTTGCAAAACCAGGCAAAAGCATCCACCAGGTTGCGGTCTTTTGTGCTTATATCACGACGCATACGCTCAATTATTAATGCGATTTTTGCCGGATCATTCTCTCTCGTTTCGTACATCTGGCGAGCCAGGATGCGCAAATAATGCCCGCTGCCAGACCGAATATCCTCAGCAGTTTCCCCGGTGGTTTTTTCGTAATGGCGCGCTGGCTCCACACGATGAACCAGCCATTCTCCTCCAAGCCAGTTAAATACAACACGCCCCTGATTTTCATAAATCAACGTTAAGAATGGTTGACGAATTGAGCCAACAAAGGGTCTGTGCTTACTGAGTAATGTAATCCCAACCCTGTCTGGAAGACCTATTTTACTCGCCACATCGTTCACATGAGTTTTCCGCTGAATATCACTCAACCGAATTGATGCTTCACTGGCTGACGACGAAACAAGCTCCTGGGCCAAATCCCGCCAACTGCTATCGGCCACAAAAACCGGCTCATTACGCTTGAGTTTACGCAACGCATTGCGAGCGTACTTTTTGACCTTGTCTTCGCTGTGTTCAGCAGCCGGTGCTATCAGCTGTTCATACCTCTTTGACTCACTTTCACCAAGAGTGCGAACAATCAATGCATAGGTATCTTTGTGAAACGTTCGTTCGCCGGATTTATATTCTGTAAAAATATATGCAACAACATCCTGCAAAGGCCTTCTGTCAGCATGATTATGTATGACATTTCTCAATCCAAGCCGAAAGTTATCCAAGCTATTCGAGAGCAATAGCTGCAGCGTTATTTTTTCATAGCCGGTTAAATCAGATTTCTCACTATTTTCTGCACAAGCAGAGCAAGAGATAATAAAAGTAACCACCAAAACTCTTAACTTTGCATACATATTTACAATTCCCTAAATTTTTATTTATCCGAATATTGAATCGCGCTTTTATCGTTGATCAACTGCCCCCAATAACGGTTATAGGGGTGAATGGCATTGGTAGTTTCGCCTTCCATATCCATCAATTTCCCTCCCTCGTTGTGCCATTGGAACAAACCACCGATAAGGTTAAAAGCCTTGCTGGATTCCGGCAATTCCGCTGCCAACCGTGACGCCAGCGCCGATGAACGCCGCCCTACTGAGCAATAGAATACAACGGTTTTCCCCACTATCTGATCGCCGTACTGATTCATAAATTCTTCAGCAGAAATCCCCGGCTCCACCAGGATTGCACCGTCCATATGACTCACCAAAAATTCACTGTCTTCGCGCACATCAAAAATCATCAAATTATCGCGTTTCGAGTCGTTCAATTGCCCGACGGAGATGTGATTGACGTTTTCGTAGTCAGCCAAAACAGTCTGGTGAATTTCCTGCAGCCGAGGTTTATTTGTTAGCAATACAACAACAATCAACCCCGCAAACACAACGGAAATCGATAACACCTGGGGCCAGCGGCGTTTAGTCATTGCGCCGCACCGACTTGAACGGCAACAACAAACTCCACCACAGAGAAGCCGGGCGAGTATCCTGATAAGCGGACAGGCCGATGGACATACCGTTGTGACCATCGCGAGGCTGATCGACATAAGTACCAAACCAGCGATCCCAAACCGACAGAAAAAAACCGTAATTACTGTCCGTCTCGCTGACAATGACCGAGTGGTGAACCCGGTGCATATCCGGGGTAACAACCACCTTGCGCAACAACCCGTCCAGCTTTTTCGGCAAACGTACATTGGCGTGATTGAACATGGCGGCGCCGTTTAAAATAACCTCAAACAAAATCACCGCCACTGCCGCCGGACCCACCAGCAACACACAGAGCATTTTGTAAGCCATGGAAAATACGATTTCCAGCGGATGAAAACGGGCACCAGTGGTGACATCAATATCCCTGTCCACATGATGTACCTTATGCAACCGCCACAGCAAAGGCACTTTGTGAGACAACACATGCTGGGCGTAGATCAACACATCCAGAATTACCACCGAGAGGGTTATTTCCAACCACAGGGGCAAAGTCAGAATATTGAATAATCCCCAACCCTGTTGCGAAGCAAAAATCGCCACCCCCACTGCCAAAAGTGGAAAAACAACCCGCAGCACCCAAGCATCAACTATCACCAGCCCCCAGTTGGTAAACCAGCGGCCAGCCCTGGGCAACACCCGTTGTTTTCTGGGAAACAAGGCTTCCAGAGAAGCCATTAGAATAAATACGCCAGCGAAAATGCTTACCCGTATCAGTGCTTCATGTGTTTCCAAAAAGTTCATAGCTGACTATTTTTTCAGAGGCTGAACTATAGACATACTTGGCTGGCACCGGTTCTTGATAACTTTGATTAAATAATTTCCCAAAAATGCACTTATATGCCGATACATTGCTGTACAGGACAAACTCCCAGATCGTCATTCAAAATTAACAGGCTGTTACACCAATATCCCAACCTGCGTGGCCACCAACCAGGCCATGCCGCTCATAAATAAAATCACCAGCCACACCGCCAACAGTAGCCGCCAGAAGCGGAACGGTTGGCGTTTTACAGAGTGCACGCCACTGGTGGTCACTTTGCGTACCCGCTCCAGGTCCTCCGGGTAAAGTTCGTCTTCGCTGCGCATCAATGTATTCCTGTAATAATCCGTGGCAGTCTAGCTGGCCGACAACAACGGCTCAATATCCAAATGAATTGCCGCCTGTTGCGGATCAGGGTTTTCCAGGTATGGCACCACTCCCAGCAAAGGCGCGGGTAGTAACGATTGCAGGGTAGCCAGATTTTCTTCAAAGCGGCTCATGTGCGGCTCCACCCGATTGGCCACCCACCCCGCAAGGGGCAGTCCATCGCGGTGAATGGCTTCCGCCGTTAGCAGGGCGTGATTAATACAACCCAGTTTCATGGCCACGACCAGCACGACCGGAGTTTGCAGCTGTTTGGCAATATCGGCAAAGGTTTCCCGCTGATTCAGCGGCACCCGCCAGCCACCGGCACCTTCAATAACAGTAAACTCAGCCCCCTGCATCAATACCCCGCGACAAAAGCCGGCAATGCGGCTTGCCTGCAAGCGCTGCCCCGCTTCTTCAGCGGCGATATGGGGGGCAATGGCCGGTTGCAACGCCACCGGGTTGATTTGCTGATAGGGCAACTCCACTGTGGTCGCTTGTTGCAGTATCAGGGCATCGCTGTTGCGCAAGCCATTCTCAGCCTGCTCACAACCCGCCGCCACCGGTTTGATGGCCGCTGTCGTCAAGCCTTTTGCATTGGCAGCGTGCAACAATCCGGCAGCCACCAGGGTTTTGCCCACATCGGTGTCAGTGCCGGTGATAAAGACGGTTTTTTTCATCATTCCTCACGGCCACCCTTCGCTGCGCTCAGGATGACAAATCATTTACGCACCACCCCATACACCACTTGATAGGTGGCAGGCAGACGGCCCTGGTTGTCGCGAAACTGTTCGTAGGCATCCACCAGAGCACGCATGCGCTGACGGCCGGTAAGCCCACTGGGGCGTCCCTGATTGATGTTGTGAGCGCCGATATCTTTTAGCTCACGCATCAGGGTTTGCAAATTTTCATAACGGGGGCACAGGGTTTCCGTGGTCAGCTGGCACTGCAATCCGGCGGCCTGTAACTGTTGTTGCAGTTCACACAGGGGCACAAAGTGATTAACGTGAACACAGTCATCCACCGCTTGCCAGGCTTGTTGCAATTCGCCGAGAGTGCCGGGAGCAAAGGTGCTAAACACCGCCACGCCGCCGGGTTTAAGTACCCGCTGTAATTCAGCACCCCAGTGCCGGGGTTGTTCGCACCACTGGTAGGACAGGCTAGACACTACCAAGTCAACACTGTTGTCCGGCAATGGCAGCGCCTCTGCATCGCCGCACAACCAGCGGTCCGCCTGGGGGCGGTAGTTCTGGGCGTATTCCAGCATGCCGGGGGCCAGGTCGAGCGCGGTCAACTGCGTTTGCGGAAACTGCTGACGCACTGCCGAATACAGGTAACCGGTGCCACAACCCACATCCAGGGTATGCTGCGGGGCCATGCTTTCAGGAATCAGTGCCACCACCCTGTCAGCCACCTTGCGCTGCAACTCGGCAGCGGCGTCATAGCTGTTGGCGGCGCGACTGAAAGAATCCGCCACCTGCTGTTTATTGAGGCGGCCAGCGGACAAAAACAACTCTATCGTTGCAAGCACTCGCTGTGGCACTGACGCATGCATGGCATGGCCCGCTCCCTCAATCACCATGATTTGTTGCCCGGAATTGAGCGCGCTGATGTCGGCAGCGGCAGCCACAGGCACCAGAGCGTCATGTTCGCCAAATAAATGCAGACCCGGCGAGGATAACGCAGCCACTGCATCGCGGTTATCCAGCTGCCCCAACAACCCCAGCGCTTGTCGCCAATTATCGTTTGTAGCCACCTGAGTGAAGGGCCGCAGGGCCTTTAGTAGCTGTCGCTGTTGGCTGTCGCCCTGAGATTGCAAGCCGAAAAACTGTTTCAGGCAGGCCTGCGGGGATTGCTCAAAGAATTGGCAGAATTGCTGGAAAGTATCCGCCTCCATCCCCTTCCGCCAGTGGTCGCTGGCCACAAAACGGGCGTTGCTGGCCAGGGTGATTAATTTACCCACACGCTCCGGGAAGCGGGCACAAAAGGCGGTCGCCAGCATACCCCCCAAAGACCAGCCCAACAGATGGCACTGGGGCGGCAATTGGTTCGCCAGTGTTTCCAGCAAGTCGTCCAACCCCATTTGCAACCATTGCTGGCTGTTACCAAACCCCGGCAAGTCCACCAGAACAACCGGGCGCTGTTGAGCAAGGCTTTGAGCAAATTCGGCAAAAATACCGCTGCCGGCCCCCCAACCGTGGAGTAACACCAATGGCACTTCTGTCTCCGGGCCCGGCAGGTGGGTGAGGTGCAAGGGTGGGGTGGTGAGTTGTAAAACCGCTTCTGTCATATCAAACCACTGGGTCGCCACGCTGCGCTCGCGGTGACGATGTATTTAACCTGAATCCGTGACTACAGAGTGGCGCACAGCACAAGCTCTTGATCCCACAGCGGCTTAAAAAATACCCACTTAACCGATGGGTGAAGCTAAGATTTTTTAATTCCACTGTGAAATCAATATCTTGCACTCTGCACTCACTCTGAAGTTACGGATTCAGGTTTAAAATTTCATCCAGCTGTTGCAGCAGCCGATCCACTTGCTGTTCGTTGTGTTCGGCGCTCAGGGTAATGCGCAACCGGCCAGTGCCTTTGGGCACCGTGGGTGGACGAATAGCCCCCACCAGAATGCCCCGGTCGCGCAACTGCTGACCAACTTGGGCGGTGAGCGCATCGTCGTTCAACAACAGCGGTTGAATCGGTGTTTGAGAATCCATCAACTGCAAACCAATTTGCCGGGCGCCGTTGCGAAAGCGGACGATCAGTTTTTGCAGTTTTTCACGCCGCCAGTTTTCCGTTTGCAGCAACCGCAAACTGGCTCGGGTAGCCGCCGCCACCGCCGGTGGCATGGCGGTGGTAAAAATATAGGGGCGGGCGAACTGAATCAGGGTTTCGATCAATGCCTCACTACCTGCCACAAAAGCGCCAAAAGTGCCGAAGCCTTTACCCAGCGTGCCCACCAGAATGGGCAATTGCTCAGGGTTTAAACCAAAATGCTCGGCGCAGCCGCCGCCGTTTTGACCCAGCACGCCAAAGCCGTGGGCATCATCCACCATCAGCCAGGCATTATGTTTGCCACAAATCGCCGCCAACTCCGGCATCTTGGCGATATTGCCATCCATACTGAACACACCATCGGTAACCACCAACTTGCCACCGCTGTGCCGTTTGCTCAGGCGCTTTTCCAGATCATGGTTGTCCCGATAGCGCTGAAAGTCTGCGCGACTCAACAGCCCACCATCCAGCAAGGAAGCGTGATTGAGGCGGTCTTCCAGCACAGTATCACCGCGATCAGTGAGCGCCGCTATGGTGCCCATATTGGCCATATAACCGGTGGAAAACAGCAGCGCGCGGGGCCGCCCGGTAAAGGCGGACAATTCTTCTTCAAGAGCATGATGTTCGCTGGAATGGCCGTAAATCAGATGGGAAGCCCCACTGCCAACGCCGTATTCAGCAGCGCTTTTTTGCAGCGCCGCCACCACCTCAGGGTGATTGGCCAGGCCCAGATAATCGTTGCTGCAAAATCCCAGGCAGGGCTGTCCGTCCACAATCACCTCCGGCCCGGCGGCGGATTGCAGTTGATAACGCTGACGGTAAAGATGGGCCGCTTTGCGTTGTTGCAGGGCGGGGGTTAAGGCGCTGTCTAGGGGCATTGGTGAGCCCGATTAGTGCGAGAGTTATCTGCCAGAGGCTGCACGTCGCACGTCGCACATCGCACGCTTTGGACACGACGTTGTAGGTCGATCTTCAGACCGTCAACATTACCACTACGTAGTACACAGGTTTGACGGGCTAAAGCCCGGCCTACAAAGTGCTTGGTTTTAGCGTGCGACGTGCGACGTGCGACGTGCGACGCCAAATTATTTCGCCGCATCGTAGAAATACTTGTCGTTTTCCGCATCGGTAATAGCCTGATGCAGCTGCGCAGCCTCTTCCTCGCTGTCCCGCTCTACCCGGTATTCTTCCGGCTTGATGCCCAATTTTTCGAACAGCTCCATATCCTTGTTGGCTTTGGGATTGGGGGTGGTAAGCAGTTTGTCGCAGTAGAAGATGGAGTTGGCTCCGGCCATAAACGCCATAGACTGCATTTGCTCGTTCATGGCTTCCCGGCCAGCGGAAAGGCGCACATGGGATTTGGGCATCATGATGCGGGCTACAGCGATGGTGCGCAGAAATTCGAAGTCGTCCAGGTCAGCTTCGTTTTCCATGGGCGTGCCAGCCACCTTCACCAGCATATTGATGGGCACGGATTCCGGGTGATGAGGCAAATTAGCCAGCTGCATCAGCAGCCCGGCACGGTCTTTCTGGCCCTCGCCCATGCCGACAATGCCACCGGCACACACCTTCATACCGGCATCGCGCACATTGGCCAGAGTGTCCAGCCGATCCTGATAAGTGCGGGTGGTAATAATGTCGCCGTAGTATTCCGGCGAGGTATCCAGATTGTGGTTGTAGTAATCGAGGCCAGCGTCCGCCAGTTCTTTGGCCTGCTCATCGCTGAGCATCCCCAGGGTCATGCAGGTTTCCATACCCAGTGCCTTGACCCCTTTGACCATCTCCGTTACCACGCGCAAATCTTTGGCCTTTGGGGAGCGCCAGGCGGCACCCATGCAAAAACGGGAGGCACCAGACGCCTTGGCCAGCTTCGCCTGCTCCACCACCTTATCCACCTCCATCAACTTTTCCCGTTCCAGGCCGGTGTCGTAACGCACGCTCTGGGGGCAGTATTTGCAATCTTCCGGGCAAGCGCCGGTTTTGATGGACAGCAGCGTACTCAGCTGCACTTCGTTGGGGTTAAAGTGCGCACGGTGCACTACCTGAGCCTGGAACATCAGGTCGTTAAACGGCAGGTTAAATAAATCCAGAACTTGCTGGCGGGTCCAGTCATGGCGAACCTTGTCGTGGTCAAAACTGGCAATGGGGCTGGCACTCATGGGGCACTCTCGCGGATTGATACGTAGGCCCGGAATTATCTGTTAACCCAGCGAGCGATACAAGGTTAACGGTGGAGATGTAGCGAGTACATACATTGATTTACACAAACAAAAAACGGTATATAGATGCAATAAAAATCACGGAACGATTGCCATGCAAAGACATCTTCAAGCCCACCTGCTGCACCATTTCCGCAAGCTGCTGCCTAACCAATGCCTGCTGTGCCATTGCCCGCTAACGTCCTCCCTGCCACTGTGCACCGACTGCCAGGTGGACTTGCCCTGGTTAGGCACGCATTGCACTCATTGCGCACTACCGTTGGCCAGCAACGGTGTCTGTGGCGAATGCCTGCAGTCGCCACCGCCCTGGCAGCAGTGCATCGCCGCCTTTGAATATCGCCCGCCGATAAAACAACTTGTCACCCGCTATAAACACAACGCCAATTTAGCGGCGGGCCGGGTATTGGCAGAATTGCTGGCCAAAGCGATTAATCTGAATGGGGAACCCCCTCTGCCACAATTGCTGTTGCCGGTGCCTATGCACTGGCGCGCGCAAATAATCAGGGGCTTTAACCAAAGCTACGACCTGTGCCGTCAACTGTCTTTGCAACTGGGCATTGCCAGCAGCTACCGGCATCTGCGCAAACGCCATCACACTCCAGCGCAGCACAACCTACCGCGCAAGCAACGGCAGCAAAACCTGCGCAGCCAGTTTGAACTCCGGCGGGACGTAGGCGGCATGCACGTTGCATTGATAGATGATGTTATGACCACAGGCAGTACGGCGCGGGCGATCACGGCTCTTTTGAACAACCATGGAGCGGCCAGAGTGGACCTGTGGTGCCTGGCGCGTACTCCGCCACCGGGCGAATAGCTGGCGAGGGTATAGAGGGGCATTTTGTGGAATAATGCGCGCCTGCCAATTCACCCGCATACGCCAATACCATTATGCCCCTGCTGCAACTGACCGACATTTCCCTCGCCTTTGGCAACCACATTCTGCTGGACAACGAAAATCTGACCATCCACAAAGGCCAGCGCATCGGCATACTGGGTCGCAATGGCGCGGGCAAATCCACTTTTATGAAATTGCTGGACGGCCAGATTAGCGCCGACAGCGGCGAATTCTGGTTGCGCCCCGGCACGGCGGTCAGCTATCTCAACCAGGAACTGCCCGCCGCCGATAACGCCACCGTTTACGATGTGGTGGCATCCGGTTTGGCGGAGCTGGGGGAGTTACTGAAGCAGTTTCACTATTTCTCATCGCAAGCCCAGGACGACGCCAGCCTGAAAAAACTGGCGCGGGTACAGGAGCAGATTGAAGCCCGGGACGGCTGGCTGTTTGGCCAGAGAATCGACACCGTACTGGACAACCTGGAATTGCCCGCCGACACCCCCATGAAAACGCTCTCCGGCGGTTGGCGTCGCCGGGTGGCACTGGCGCGAGCGCTGGTGAGCGAACCGGATATCTTATTGCTGGACGAACCCACTAACCACTTGGACATTCCCACCATTCAGTGGCTGGAAAAGCAGCTGGAAAGTTTTCGCGGCGCGCTGCTGGTGATTACCCACGACCGAGCTTTTTTGCAACGCATGGCCACCTCCATTATCGAAATTGACCGGGGCAAGCTGCGCTGCTGGGATGGCGATTACCAGGGTTTTTTAACATTCCAGGAACAGCAATTGGCCGCCGAACAACGGGCCAACGAATTGTTTGACAAAAAACTGGCACAAGAGGAAGTGTGGATTCGCCAGGGCATCAAAGCCCGCCGCACCCGCAACGAAGGCCGGGTGCGCGACCTGGAAAAAATGCGCAGCGAACGAGCCGAGCGGCGCGACCGCCAGGGCAACGCCAGCTTTGGTATGGAAAGCGCCGGGCAATCCGGCAAAGTGGTTGCCGAAGCCAAGGGCCTGAGTAAAAGCTACGATGGTCAGGCCATTGCCAACAACTTTTCCCTGAAAATTCTGCGCGGCGATCGCATCGGCTTTATCGGCGCCAACGGCATGGGCAAAACCACTCTGCTGAGAATGTTGCTGGGCGAGGAAGCGCCGGACAGCGGTTCGGTAAAATTGGGCACCAAACTGGAAGTCGCCTATTTCGACCAGTTGCGCAATCAACTGGACGGCGAAAAAACCGTGATCGACAATTTGGCGGAAGGCCGGGAATTTATCACTATCAACGGCAAAGACCGCCACGTAATCAGTTATTTGCAAGACTTTTTATTCACACCGGATCGCTGCCGCCAGCCGGTAAAATCCCTCTCCGGCGGCGAACAAAACCGGCTGATCCTCGCCCGCCTGTTCAGCAAACCCGCCAATGTATTGGTGTTGGACGAACCCACCAACGACCTGGATATGGAAACCCTGGAATTACTGGAAGAAATTCTGTTGCAATTCGACGGCACTATTTTACTGGTGAGCCACGACCGGGAATTTCTCGATAACGTGGTCACCAGTTGCCTGGTATTTGAAGGCAACGGCATCATCAATGAATACGTGGGCGGCTATCAACACTGGAGCAAGCGCGGCAAGCCACTGCCCTCTCTCAATAAAAAAGCCGCCGTTGAATCGCCTGCTGCGCCAGCACCCACAACCACACCAAACGCCAAACAAGCGCCAAAAAAGAAAAAGCTGCCTTACAAGTTCCAACTGGAACTGAACCAGCTGCCAGAAAAAATCGAAGCGCTGGAAGCACAGGTTGAACAACTGACCGAGCAAACATCCAACGCCGACTTCTACAGCCAGCCCCACGACATAACACAACCGGTGTTGGATAAACTGACCAAAACACAAACAGAACTGGAAGCCGCTGTTGAACGCTGGGCGGAATTAGAGGATATGGTTTAAGCTGCCTGAGAGATCAACAAGGAGCACACCATGAGCGAATTATCCCTCTCCTGCCAGTGCGGTGAAGTAAAAGGCACCGCCCGCAATGTGTCAGCCAAAACCGGCAATCATCTGGTGTGCTACTGCAGCGATTGCCAGCGCTTTATGAAGGAATTAGGGCAGCAAGCGCTGCTGGATAACAATGGCGGCTCCTCTATATTTCAACTGCCCCCTTGCAATCTGGTGATCCACCAGGGTCACGACCAACTGCGCTGCCTGAAGCTCACTCCCAACGGCCCGCTGCGCTGGCACACCGCCTGCTGCAATTCACCGGTGGCCAACACCTTTGCCGCCGGCATGCCTCTGGTGGGCATGATCACCAGTTTTATTGCCACAGAAGCAGATCGAACCAGTCTGGGAGGCGTGCGCTTTTATGTGCAGGGCCAGCACGCCATTGGCACGCCACCACACCCGGTGGTACACCCCAAATTCCCCGGCAAATTAATTCGCCGAATTATGCGCCAGATGCTTTGGGGCAAGTTATTGGGGCGGCAGACACCGAGCCCGTTTT
The DNA here is from genome assembly GCF_052983295.1 of Porticoccus sp. GXU_MW_L64. Lineage (NCBI taxonomy): Bacteria > Pseudomonadati > Pseudomonadota > Gammaproteobacteria > Cellvibrionales > Porticoccaceae > Porticoccus > Porticoccus sp. GXU_MW_L64. The sequence goes on from NZ_JBRKJK010000013.1 coordinate 43,155, forward strand.
TTACGGAACAGGGAAAGCCGGTGTGCAAACCGGCTAAATGCTATCAGGCTGATTAACGCTATTAACTCGCGCTGGCTATGCCAGCGGCAGCACATCCCTGTGCCGCATTATTAAACGCAACCTATCAAGTTGCCGGTTTAAGGGCGCTTCTAAAAATAGCGATATTTCCGTGAGAGCAAGGCGGCGGCGCACGCAGACCCGCAGTGTATATGGGATACATGAGGACTCGAGTACGACGCCAACGCCGCTATCGCGGAAATAGTGCATTTTTAGAAGTGCCCTTAATATACAGATTTGCCCAGCATACGCCGCAGGGTTCCATCCTTATCGACCGCGTGGTGTTTTATCGCTCCCGCCACATGCAACACCAGAGCGCCAATAATGCAGTAACCGGCTATCCAGTGCATAGAGTGCGCCGCGCCAGCGACAGCCGCGTTAATGGGCGCTGTTTGGTCTGGGTTGTTGGGGTCCGGGTTGTGATGGAACAGCGTCCAGCCAAATACCTCTACCCCATGGCCGCCCATAGCGGACATTAAAAAACCGGAAACAGGCATCAGCAAAGTGCCGACGATCAACAGCCAGTGCACCAGGCTTGCCAAAAAAACTTCTATGGCGGTGTAGCTACCCACCTGTTGTGGCCAGCCCTGTTTGATGCGCCACAGAATGCGCACCACCACAAATACCGCGATGATCACACCGAAGGATTTGTGCCAGGGGTACAGGGCGTAGGTACTGGTTTGCTCCATATAAATGCCGGTGGCCAACAGGCCGATCATCAATATGGCCACAATCCAGTGCAGTGAGATGGAGGTTGTGCTGAGTTTTTGCTGAGTATCGCCGTTCATGCCTGACACCTTTATTGTTGTGCTGACTTGCTGTGCTGACTTACTGTACGAGCACTGACAAGGTTTACTCAAAACGCAAAAACAGTCAACGGGCGCGCTGGCGCAGCCAACCCGGGGTTAATGGTACTATCCGTCTATGGCAAAAATTCTGGTCTTTCAGCACGTACCTTACGAACCCCTGGGGTTGCTCGACCCCATGCTGCGCCGCCACAAACACCGCATTCGCTACGTCAATTTTGCTCGCGACGATGCCACCATACCGGCCCTGGACAACTACGCCGCACTGATCGTACTGGGCGGCTCCATGAACATTGGCCAGGAGGCAGCATACCCCCATCTGGAACTGGAAAAGCGTGCCATTTTACAGGCCATGGAACGGCAGATTCCCATTCTGGGGATCTGCCTGGGAGCGCAATTGATTGCCAGCGCCCTGGGAGCAAATGTCTACCCGGCAAAAGCGCTAGAAATTGGCTGGCACCCGGTACAGGCTACCGGGCAGGCGGCAGACGATTCGTTGGCAAAACACTTTTGGGGAACCGAACAGATTTTCCAGTGGCACGGCCACACCTTCGATCTGCCCACTGACGCCACCCCGCTCATCCGTGGCGAGCTGTGCCCCAACCAGGCTTTTCGGGTGGGCCACTGCACCTACGGACTGCAGTTTCACCTGGAAGCCTGCGAATCCGTCATCGAACGCTGGCTCACCGTATCCCAACACCAATGCGACCTGGCGAAGCTGGCACCGGGGGCGGCAGAGAACATCCGCCAGCAAAATCTCAGTGCCCTGCCGCGCTCAAAACAACTGGCGGAAAAAGTGTTTGAGGCGTTTATCGATCTACTGCCTGCGGTGAATAAGCAGCATCGGTTGAGTTCACGCTAAAAACAGCTACGAGCAACTTTAACTACGACCCATCAATCATCCGTCCCACACCCCCCAACACCGAACCTTCACCCTTATCGGAACCGCCATGCCTGGGTGCGCTTTCGATAATACGGTCTGCCAAGCGGGAGAACGGCAGGCTTTGTACCCACACGCTGCCAGTGCCTTTCAGGGTAGCTAAAAACAAACCTTCACCGCCAAAGATCATGGATTTCAGATTACCAGCCCGTTCAATGCTGTAATCAATACCTTGGGAAAACGCCACCAGACAGCCGGTGTCCACCCGTAGGGTTTCGTTGTTCAAATCTTTGCGAATCAAAGTACCACCGGCGTGCACAAAGGCCATACCGTCGCCTTCGATTTTTTGCAGGATAAAACCCTCGCCACCAAAGAATCCGGCCCCCAGCTTTTTGTTAAAGGTGATACTGATTTTGGTGCCCAGTGCCGCCGCCAGAAAAGCGTCTTTCTGGCAGATAATTTTGCCGCCTTCTTTCTCCATATCCAGGGCAACAATAGTGCCGGGGTAAGGGGCGGAAAACGCCACCCGCTTTTTGCCGGAGCCCTGGTTGGTAAAGTGGGTGGTAAAAATGGACTCACCGGTGAGCATGCGCTTGCCGGCGCTGAACAACTTGCCCATGATGCCCTGGTCCGGGTCAGAGCCATCACCCATTTTGGTTTTGAAGTCGATACTTTCTTCCATGTAGGTCATGGCACCGGCTTCGGCGATTACTGTTTCACCAGGGTCCAGCTCCACCTCCACCAGCTGAATATCGTGGCCCTTAATTTCATAATCTACTTCGTGGCAATGTTGCGGCATGCTAACGCTCCTTTTTAAAGCAATGGGTTTGAGCGGCAATTTAGCCGGTATTCAGGCACAAAAAAAGCCCGGGGGGCACTTCTAAAAATAGTGATATTTTCGTGAGAGCAAGGCGGCGGCGCACGCAGACCCGCAGTGTATAAGGCATACATGAGGACTCGAGTACGACGCCAACGCCGCTATCGCGGGAATAGTGCATTTTTAGAAGTGCCCCGGGGTGTGCCTGGGCTTTTAGGGCGGATTGCTGATATTTTTAACTGTTCAAACCCAATGCGATATTGGCGGGCACCGCAATATCAATCAGCTTGGGGTTGGGCAAGTTGAGGTTGTCCATAATCTCCGCATAAGCCTGGGCATCGGCCACCTGCAAGCGGGGGTTAAAGTGCTTTTCTTCACCGATGGTGCTGACGGTCATGCCGTTGTAGTCGTGGCCCGGGTACACCAGGGTGTCTTCCGGCAGAGTCAGCAGCTTGTTAAAAATGCTGGCGTAGTGAGCCTGTGAATCGCCGTGCTGAAAATCCGTGCGCCCGGTTCCACGAATAAACAAGGTGTCGCCGGTAAACAGGTAGTTCTGGCCGCCCTGCTCCAGCAGGAAGCAGTAGGAGTCGTCGGTGTGACCTGGCGTGTAAAGCACTTTTAATTCCAAACCACCAACGGCAATTACATCACCGTCAATTACAACGCGGTCTATACCCCTGGCCGCAGATTTTTCACCCTGAATAACAGTACAACCGGTGATTTCCCGCAGCCTGCCCGCAGCGGTAACATGATCCGCATGGACATGGGTTTCCAGTGTGCTTTCCAAAGCGAGGCCCAGTTGCTCCAGCAGACGCAGGTATTGGTCGATATTTTCCAGCACCGGGTCAATCAGCACCGCCTTGCCACCATCGCCGATCAGGTAGGTGTAGGTATAAGAGGAATAATCGAAAAGTTGACGAAGTATCATAACGATTGTTTACCCTGTGTTTTTTTGCATTAAATAAATTCTCTTACCAGCGTCACTGAAACCAGGCCGACCACGCAGGCGGCAAATATTTCTTGCAGGTTGCTGCTGGAAATGCGGCGCACCAGAAAGGTCCCTACCGCCATGCCGACAACCGCACCAATAGCCAGTGGCAACAGGCCGTGCCAATCCTGGGCCGGTTGCAGCCACAGGTGGGACACAAAACCCGCGGCGCTGATGACACTGATCACCAGCAGCGATGTGGCGATGGCGCGCTTGATATCCAGACCCACCACCAGGGTCAAAACCGGCACAATCAAAAAGCCGCCACCGACACCAAAAATCCCGGAAAGCAGCCCCGTGGCTGCACCGCATAACGGCAACAACCAAACTCTGGAAGACCTTGCAGTACCGCTCTCAGATGGCTGATCCAGGTCTTGCCCCCTGGCCTTTTGCAGCTTTTCCCTGCGCGACTTTTGCACCATATTGATGGCCACATACAGCGCCAGCAGTGAAAAGCTCACGGTAATCAGGCGTTCATTCAGCTGGGCAGCCAGCCAGCGTCCAAGGGGGGCAAACAGTGCACCGCCAACCACCATCACACCGGCACTGCGCCAACAAATCACCTTGTGGCGCAAACGCCCCAACACGCCAATCAGCGCACTGAAGCCCACCACCCCCAGGGAAATACCGGTGGCGTAGCTGGGGCTGTAATTCAACAACAGCATAAACAGCGGCACGGCAAAAATGGCTCCGCCCGCTCCTGTCAGCCCCAGCACCAGGCCAACCGCAGCGCCGACTAATGCTTCCAACTGTACACTTCCACCTGATTGCTCCGCGTCGCTCAGGCGGTAGCCGCTTCCAGAGCATCCTGGGGCAAGGCAAACCAGCGCAGTTTTTCAGCGCTCTCTGGCAATTCCAGTGTGTAGGTTTCGCCGTCTCGCTCGGTCTTTTGCAGCTCTTGCTCCGCCATGGCGAGGAAATGCGCCAGCGGCTGTTCCTCTTTGCCCAAGCGGTTATCAGGTATGGAAAATTCGCCGCTCTGGTAACTGATGTCTTCCAGGCTAACGGAAATGGGCATGCGGCGGTTCTGGTACAACCACACGCCGTGGCTGTCATCAAAGCGGTAATACGGCATCAATTTATGGCCGTGCTCTGCCACCAGCTCCACAGCGCGCACCAGGTATTCAAAAGTATCTTCATCAATGAAGTAGTTGAAGTTCATGCGTACCCAGCCGGGGCGAATCACCATCAGCCCCTTGGTCATCTCCGCTTCCAGCGCCTTGCTGTAGGCCATATCCATACCCAGCAGTTCGTGACCGTAGGGACCAGCACAGGAACAACCGCCGCGGGACTGAATACCAAACAGGTCGTTGAGCAGAGCCACCACAAAACCGTAGTGCAGGTACTTGCCGTTGTGGGTCAACTGCAGGGAGATAATGGACAACCGGTCCGCATCCTCACAACCGAGAATGTCAATATTGGGGTGGTTGCGCCAGCGAGCGATGGCGCGGGTCACAAAGCCGTGTTCGAGGCATTCGATCTTCTTGGTACCCACCGCCGCCTGCAGCTGGAACACCAGACCGGCGCGAATGGATTCCACCACCGCCGGGGTGCCGCCTTCCTCACGCCGCTCCAGGTCATCGGTGTAGAGGTGGTCTTCCGGGGTTACATACTTCACGGTACCACCGCCGACAATAGCGGGCACACGGTTGAAGAGAATCGACTTCTTCACCACCAGAATACCCGGCGTGCCGGGACCGCCGATAAACTTGTGAGGGGAAATAAATGCCGCGTCTTTATGAGCGCCGTCTGCCACGTTCATGTCGATGCCCACGTAGGGAGAGGCCGCTGCGTAGTCCCAGAAAGACAGAGCACCGTGCTTGTGCAGCAGGCGCGCCACGCCATCGACATCGGTTTTCAGGCCGGTAACGTTGGAGGCGGCGGAAAAGCTGCCGATTTTCAGGGGGCGATCGCGGTATTCTTGCAGGGCGTTTTCCAGGGCATCCATATCCATGGCGCCACTGCTTTTCAGCGGAACGGCCACCACATCGGCGATGGTTTCACGCCAGGGCAACTCGTTGGAGTGGTGCTCGTAGGGGCCAATAAAGACAACCGGGCGCTGCTCCTGGGGAATGTGCGCCAGCAGCTGGTGTTTGTCATTCAGGTCGGCGGGCAAACGCATGTTGAGAATATCAATCAGTTTGTTCACCGCAGCAGTAGCCCCGGGGCCGGAGAAAATCACCAGGTCATCGTCGTTGCAGTTCAAAGACTGCTTGATAATAGTGCGTGCCTGCTCACGCAACAGCGTGGTCTGCATACCGGTGTAGGAGGTTTCCGTGTGGGTATTGGCGTAATAGGGCAGAACCCGCTGCTGGATAAAGTCTTCGATAAAATCCAGCGAACGGCCAGAGGCGGTGTAATCCGCATACACCAGCGGCTTGATACCGAAAGAGGTTTCTATCTGTTGACGCTCACCGATTACCGCGCGGTTAATGGATTCAATCAGTTGTTGCATGTGCCGTGACCCCAAATATAAAAAAGATGTTAAAACTGAGTGGAACGATTTTAGTGGAAAGAGCACGGAATTTCGTTTCTAAATCCAGTCACCACTGCAATACATGAAAACAAAATTCCAAGATAAAATACTTTAAGTGTATTTAATTTAAAATAATTTAAATTTACGAAATATATAACCGATAAAACTTGCATGAGTAGTACAAAAAATCCATAAAAAATAGCAAGTGATTTACAAAGGCTTTTCAGGCAAAATATGCAACCCTGTTTCAATAAAACAGCAATTGTTAAAAACAAATTCACCTTCTTGGGAAGACAGGCCACCTGATATGGACAAATTTGACAAAGCTATTCTGGAAACCCTGCAACGGGACGCCACCCTGTCTGTGGCGGAAATTGCCGACCGCATTTCCCTGTCAAAAACCGCCTGCTGGCGGCGTATTCAGAAGCTGGAAAGCGAAGGGGTGGTGAAATCCCGGGTCGCCCTGCTCGACCAGGACAAGCTAAATTTGAGCCTGTCGGTGTTTATCTCCATCCGCACCAATCACCATAACCAGGCGTGGTTTGCGGAGTTCAAGGACGTGGTCAGCGGCATCGCCGAAATCCTTGAGGTGTACCGCATGAGCGGCGAACTGGATTATCTGGTGCGCGCGGTGGTCACCGATATGGCGGGCTTTGACCAACTCTACCAGGAGCTGATCAAGGCCGACCTGTTCGATGTCAGCTCCAGCTTTGTGATGGAAACCATCAAACACACCACAGAGCTGCCCCTCAACCACCTGTAGCCCTGCCAACCGCCAATGTTTTACATTTCTTTACCCCGGATGACAAACAACCATCCGGGGTATGCCCTACACTTGTTCCCGCTTCATGTCTGTTAAAAAGCCAGAGAGGGAACCATATGAAACTGTTCAACACTTTACTTACCGCGCTGCTGTTCACCTTTGTCAGCCAGGCCTTTGCCGGCCCTGCGGCAGAGTCATCAGCGCAGATCCAGCCACTGCAAGCGGGCGCAGATATCCCCGCTGTCACCTTGGGCAACCTGGATGGCGAGGCGGTTGCCATCACCGCCATAGCGAAAAAACCCACCATTGCGGTTTTCTACCGCGGCGGCTGGTGCCCCTACTGCAATCGCCATTTGAGAGAGCTGCAAGGTATCCAGCAACAACTGCTGGACATGGGCTACCAGATTGTCGGCATCAGCCCGGACAAGGCGGAGGGTTTGAAAAAAACCACCGAGGGCGAAGCGCTCAAATACCAACTGCTGTCCGACAGCAAAGGTGAGGGTGCCCGCGCTTTTGGCATTGCCTTTGATGCAGCCAAAGAATACGCCAGCCGCGGCCCGCGCATCGCCACCATGCTGGAAAATGCCTCTGGCGAAACTCACCATGAACTGCCGGTACCGGCGGTGTTTATTCTGAAAGACGGCAAAGTGACATACAGCTATGCCAATGCGGATTACAGCACGCGGCTATCGGCGGAGGAGTTGATTAAAGCGGCGAAGAAAAGCCGCTAACGAGCGGGCCCGCCATCCTGAGCGCAGCGGCATTGCTGTCCGGAGAAAAAATACAATGCCTTTGTGAAGTGATTCAGGGCAAGTCATAGAGCCACATCAGTTGGCAGAGGACTTGAAAAATGTCATTGCGAGCGAAGCGCGGCAATCCAGTGGCTTCACCGTGAAGTCACTGGATTGCCGCGTCGCTTCGCTCCTCGCAATGACAGTGTCCAGGGCTTACCGGATAGTAATGGAGCGCAGCGAAGGACCTCTTTATTCCATCGCAGTGTGGGATTCTTCGCTGCGCTCAGAATGACAGGAGCGCCTGGCACAAACTGCTCGCAACACCCAACGCGAAACCCGCAACTCAAATATGAATCGCGTGCCCCAGTCCCGCCAGCGCCGCTTCAAAGGTGCCTTCGGTGAGCGTTGGGTGAACGTGGATGGTACCGGCGACATCTTCCAGGCGCGCACCCATTTCCAGGGCCAGGGCAAATTCGCCAGACAGTTCTGATACGTGGGCTCCCACGGCGTGAATTCCCACAATCACATGGTTGTCTTTGCGGGCTGTTACCCGCACAAAGCCACCGTCAGAACCGGCGTCCATAGCCAGAGCGCGGCCGCTGGCGGCGAAAGGAAATTTGCCGGTCACCACCTCGACACCCTCGGCTTTGGCTTCGTCCGGGGTCAGGCCCACACCGCAAATTTCCGGCTCGGTAAAGCACACGGCGGGAATTGCCACCGGGTCAAACACACGGCGCTGACCGGCAATCAATTCGGCAACCATCTCTCCCTGGGCCGAGGCCTTGTGAGCGAGCAAGGGCTCACCCACCAAATCGCCAATGGCCCACACATGGGCCATTGAGGTACGACACTGCTTGTCCACCTTCACAAAAGGGCCGTCCATATCGACGCACATATTTTCCAGCCCCCAACCCTGGGTGTTGGGTTTGCGGCCCACGGTAACGAGAATTTTATCCGCGAGAATTTCCTGATCATTGCCATCTTTATCGGCGTACTGCAAATAACTGTTGCCGTCTTTTTCCATCACGCCTTTGGCTTTGGCCCCCAGATTTACTGCCACCTTGTGCTTTTTCAGCCACATTTCGATGGGGCGGGTCATTTCTTTGTCGTAGATGGGCAAAATGCGATCCAGCGCCTCCACAAAAGTCACCCTGGAACCCAGTTTGCGCATGGCCATGCCCATTTCCAGGCCGATATAACCGGCGCCAACCACCACCAGGTTTTGCGGCACCTCGGTGAGCTGCAAAGCCTCTGTGGATGAAATGACATTGCCACCATAAGGCATAAACGGCAGTTCCGTGGAAATGGAGCCGTTGGCAAGAATCACGTGCTCGGCAGAAATAGTGACAGAGCCATCCTCTGTCTGTACATCACAGGTTTTGCCATCGCGAAATGTGGCCCAGCCCTGTACCCGCTCCACCTTGGCTTTTTTCAGCAACTGGCCGATGCCGTTGGTGAGTTTCTTAACAATGCCGTCTTTCCACTCAACCACACCGGCCATATCCAGTTGCGGCGCGCTGGCCACTGAAATACCCATATGAGCGCCGTCGGCGTGTTTGCTGAGTTCTTCAAAGCGGGTGGCGGCATGAATCATTGCCTTGGAAGGAATACAGCCCACATTCAGACAGGTGCCGCCGGGATTGCCCGCCTCTACAATAATGGTGTCCAGACCCAGCTGACCGGCGCGAATGGCGGCCACGTAACCACCGGGACCGGCGCCGATCACCAGGACTTTGCAATGTTTTTTTTGAGGTTTATCTGTCATAAAAAATTTCCGACTTTCAATTGAACCTCGTCATTGCGAGGAGCCGCAGGCGACGCGGCAATCTCCATAGTTCACGGCGTGCTTCACGAGATCGCCACGCTACGCTCGCGATGACAATGTATTAAATAAATAGCGTGGCAGGATGCTCCAACAACGCCCTCACCCGTTGAATCATCTGCGCCGCGTCGTAGCCATCGATCACTCGGTGGTCGAAAGAGGAGGACAGGTTCATCATCTTGCGCACCACAATGACACCATCCCTGACCACCGGCCGCTCCACCATATTATTGGTGCCGATAATGGCCACTTCCGGGTAGTTGATAACCGGGGTGTGTACCAGGCCACCCAGCGGGCCGAGGCTGGTAATGGTGATGGTGCCTCCGGTGAGCTCGTCTTTGCTGGCGGTGTTGTTTTTTGCCGCCAGTGCCACACGGGTCATCTCGTTGGCCAGGCCCCAGACATCCAGCGCCTCGGCGTGCTTGACCACCGGCACCTTGAGGCCATCGTCGGTCTGCGCAGCAACGCCCAGGTGCACGCCCTGGTAACGGGTAATAATATTGTTGGTGTCATCAAAGGTGGCGTTGAATTGCGGAAATTCCGCCATCGCTTTGGTTACCGCCTGCATGATGTACGCCAGCAGGGTCAGCTTGGGCTGGCCGTCTTTGCAGGTGGCATTCATGTGTTGACGCAGGGCTTCCAGCTCGGTGACGTCCACCTCCTCCACGTAAGTAAAGTGGGGAATCTGGCGCTTGGACTGCTGCATTTTCTGGGCGATCATGCGGCGCAGGCCGCGCACCGGAATTTCTGTGGTGGCGTTTTTCTTTTGCCGCACCACAGCTGAACCCGAATTGCCGCCGTTGGCGATAAAAGCATCCAGATCGCTGTGCTCAATGCGGCCAGCAGGCCCGCTGCCGGAAACATCCGACAGGTCAACATCCGCATCCAAAGCGCGGCGGCGCACAGCGGGGGATGCCAATACGCCACTGGCGACAGTGACCGATGGCAGTTCAGCCATTACCGGCTGCGGCGCTGGCTCCTGCAGCGGCTCCGGTTCCGGTTCGGCCTTTGGTTGCGGCTCGGCTTTCGGCTCTGGATCGGCTTTCGGTTGTGATGCAAGCGGCGCCGCTTGCACGGCCTCGGCATTGCCCTCGCCTTCCACGTCAAAGCGAATCAATTCGGAGCCAACAGCGATAACATCACCAGCGGCACCGGCCAGGGAAACTACAGCTCCGGCCACCGGCGCGGTGAGCTCCACTGTGGCTTTGTCGGTCATCACATCGGCAATGTGCTGGTCCTGCACCACCACTTCACCGGGCTGAACGTGCCACTCGACGATTTCCGACTCTACGGTGCCTTCTCCCAAGTCCGGCAGTTTGAATACGAATTGGCCCACCTTTTATCCCCCTTGGCTGTTATCGAGTGTTTTATTGACGGCATCGAGAATGCGCTGCTGGCCAGGGAAGTAATCCCACTCCATTGCGTGAGGATAGGGTGTATCCCAGCCAGTGACCCGCTCGATGGGCGCTTCCAGGCGCCAGAAGCAGGCTTCCTGAATTTGCGCCGAAAGCTCGGCGCCAAAGCCGCTGGTGCGGGTGGCTTCGTGCACCACCACACAGCGGCCGGTTTTGTTCACCGACTCGGCAATGGTGTCGATATCCAGCGGCAACAGAGTGCGCAGATCAATCACTTCCGCATCAATGCCCGCAGCGTTTATCGCCGCTTCCGCCACATGCACCATGGTGCCGTATGTCACAATGGTCAGCGCATTTCCCGGGCGCACCACTTCGGCTTTGCCAATTTCCAGGCTGTAATAGTCTTCTGGCACCTCGCCCTTGGGGTGGGTGTTCCAGCCGATGGCAGCCCGGTGCGGGTCGCCATCAAAGGGGCCGTTGTAGAGGCGCTTGGGCTCGAAGAAGATCACCGGGTCGTCGTCTTCAATGGCGGCGATCAACAGCCCTTTGGCATCGTAGGGGTTGGAGGGCATTACCACCTTCAGGCCCGCAACATGGGTGAAAATGGCTTCCGGGCTTTGTGAATGCGTCTGGCCGCCGCGAATACCACCGCCGCAGGGGGTACGGATGGTGACGGGTGCACTGAACATGCCATTGCTGCGGTAGCGCAGCTTGGCCAGTTCCGAGGCAATCTGGTCAAAGGCGGGGTAGATGTAATCGGAAAACTGGATTTCCACCACCGGGCGCAGGCCGTTCACCCCCATACCCAGGGCGGTGGCAATAATGCCCCCTTCAGAAATGGGCGCGTCGAATACCCGCTGCTTGCCGTACTTTTCCTGCAAGCCGGCAGTTACCCGGAACACACCGCCGAAATAGCCCACGTCTTCGCCAAAAATAATCACGTTGGGGTCTTTTGCCAGCAGATTGTCTTGGGCGGAGTTGAGCGCCTGAATCATATTCATTTGAGCTACTTTCTTACTCATAACAGCTTACTCATAACAAGTGTGTCCCCCTATCGACCCAGTTGCTGGCGTTGTTTGCGCAGGTGCGGTGGCATGTCTTTATACACCTGCTCGAACAGGGCGGCGCTGTGAATATGGGCGTATTCCGGGTCGTTGATATTGCCCATGGCGTCCACCTTCTGCCAGCATTCGGTCACGTAGTCTTGCAGCTCTTGCGCCAGCTCATCGTGCTGTTGCTGGCTCCATTCCCCCAGTTGAATCAGGTGATCTTTGAGCCGTTCCAAAGGGTCACCCAGGGGCCAGTGTTCCGGTTCGTTGCGGGGCCGGTAGCCTGTGGGATCGTCGCTGGTGGAATGGCCTTCCACACGGTAGGTATAAAGCTCAATCAGGGTGGCCCCCAAACCGGCGCGGGCGCGTTCGGCGGCCCACCGGGTAGCGGCGTACACCGCCAGAAAATCGTTGCCGTCCACCCGCAGAGCCGGCAGGCCGTAGCCGATACCGCGAGCGGCAAAGGTGGTGTTTTCGCCACCGGCAATGGTCTGCGGCGAGGATATGGCCCACTGGTTGTTGACCACCGTCAGAATGCAAGGGGCGCGGTAGGTGGCGGCAAATTGCAGGGCGTAGTGAAAATCCCCTTCTGCCGTAGAACCATCGCCGGTCCAGGCCAGGGCAATGTGGTCTTCGCCTTTATAGGCAGAGGCCATGGCCCAGCCCACCGCCTGCGGGAAGTGCGTAGTCAGTGGCCCGGAGATGGAGAAAAAGCCTTTTTCAGCAGAGGAGTATTTAATGGGCAACTGCTTGCCCTGCATCGGGTCCAGCTCATTGTTCATCACCTGGCACATCATATCCCGGAACAGATCGGCACCACGGGCAATAAACGCGCCCTGCTGACGGTAGGTGGGAAACAGCATATCCGCCGGTTGCAGCGCCATGGTAGACGCCACCGCCACCGCTTCTTCGCCGGTGCACTTCAGGTAAAACGACATCTTCGCCTGGCGCTGCATGCGAAACATGCGCTCGTCGTATTTGCGGGTCAGTAACATGGCGCGCAAGCCATCGCGCAAAACATCCGGGCTTAAATTGGGGTTCCACTGGCCGTGGGCGACACCATCATCATCCAGCACTCGCACCAGATTGTAGGCCAGGTCGCGAATATCCATGGGTTTGCTGTCGCAGGGGGGGCGTTCTACGGAACCAGCAACGCCGATATCCAGGTGGGAAAAGTCCGGTTTGTCACCCGGACGGAAAGGCGCGTCTGGAATGTGAAGTCGGTTTTTACTGCGATTACCCATAAAAGCGGCCTACCTGTGGTGACAAAAAATCGAGGGAGTTAATTATTCTCCCCCAGCCACCCCGGAGTAAACCGCAAATCTGGGGAAAAAATAGACAGCCACAGGTCAAAAAGGTCTAACTTTTGGTCAATTCGGACAAAAATATTCAATAACGGCAAAAGCGAACTGCTACCGAGGGGCATCACTGGTAGTGCTGCAGGTTAATTTTTCCGGGTGCAGTGAACTCGACAAAATTAAATTGAATATCCACTAATGTGGAGGATTATTTAATAAAACCCTTCAATTTGTCTTTGAGCTTATCGTCCACCTTGTCTTTCAGTTCCTGCTTTTTACCGTCCAGTTTTTCTTTCGCCTGTGACTTCAGCTCGCCCAGCTTGCCGGACTCCAGCACCGCTGTTTTGGCCCGGCTGGTGAGTTCACCAAGCAGTATTTCGGTCACTTCAGCGGCGGTAGCGCCGTTGCTTTTTTCACCGATACCGGTGAGGTGGATATTGGGCAGCTGCACATCCAGCGACTCGTCACCCAACAATTGGCTGGTCACCGAGATCAACCCATCGGTTACTTTGAAGTCGCGAATAATCAACTTTTTGGTACTGCCGGAATCGTCGGACGAATCACTGCTGGGCCCCACGGCCTTTTCGATATTGCGTTGCAGGGTTTGCAGGTTGGTGCCCGCTGCGGTTTGTTCAAAGAACACCGCCGGTGCCAGCACCTCAATGCTGTTCACAATAATGGTATCTGTGGTCACACTGTTGAGGTCCACATCCACAGCGATTTCACCCAGGGTGAAAGCATTGGGCTGGGAGAAGCCCGCCGGGTTGCCCACGTTCAAATCCGCCAGCGCCATATCGCCGGACAGCAGCGACAAATCCACACCCCCCAACGTTACCTGCGATTGGGTGTATTCCGGTGCCACAGTTTCCACCGCTTCAGTCACCAGGGTGTCCACCTTGCTAACCACCACAACACCGGCAACAATCGCCAACACCACCAAAACAATCAGAATTCGAAAAATCCACTTCATGGCTTAATCTCCTTTACAATTCAGGCCTTGCCCATTAAAGGAACACGTCATTCTGAGCGTAGCGAAGAATCTCTGTATTTAATCAAGTTCGAGATCCTTCGTTCCGCTCAGGATGACAGTAGAAACTAGCGCCCTACTCTAACCCCTTAAACCACCATTTAACACCGGACTCTGTAAAACTATGGTTACCAACGCCATCGGCTCCACCCTCTCCGGCCCCGGCTATTTGTTAAAAGGCCTGAAACTGCTGGGCCACAAACGTATTCGCCTGTTCGCCATAGTGCCTGTATTGATCAACATACTGCTGTTTGTGTGGCTGACCACCCTGGCCGTGGGCTACTTTGAAGTGGCAATGGCCTGGATGGACGGCTGGCTAAATGGCTGGCCCAGCTGGATTCAATGGTTTTTTGATATTCTCAGCTGGCTGCTGTGGGCCGCCTTTGTGGTGCTGTTGCTGATTATTTACGCCTACAGCTTCACCCTGTGCAGCAACCTGATTGGCACCCCGTTCTACGGTTTGCTGGCAGAACGGGTAGAGGAAGTGCTCACTGGCAAAGTGGACGAGCGCGGCATGACCTTTAAGCGCGCCACTGAAATTGCCATCAGCGCCATCAAACGCACCTTTACCATGCTCGCCTACACCCTGCCCCGCGCAATTGGCGTGGGCCTGGCGGCATTAATACTGCTGTTTACCCCACTGGGCTTTGTGGGCTCGATTATCAGCTTTCTGTGGGGCTCCTGGTCCCTGTCCCTGGAATACCTGGACTACTGCTCAGACAACAACGAACAGAGCTTCCCCACACTGCTAAAAGAATGCCGCCAACAGCGCAATAGCTGTTTGGGGTTTGGCGCGTCAGCATTGGCGGCTACGTCAATACCGCTGTTAAATATTGTGGTTGCACCTGCGGCGGTAGCAGCGGGAACGGCGATGTGGGTTGATAAATTCGGCGACGGACAGCGAGCTTCGGGCGGCGGGCTACAATAGCTACGGCTACGAGCCGCGGGTTGCGTCATCCTGAGCGCAGCGAAGGATCTCCGTATTTTATGCACTGCGAGATTCTTCGCTGCGCTCAGAATGACAGGTAACTGCCACACTGCTCGGAGCCCGAAACCCGAAGCCCAACCAATAACGGCCACTCAATCGAGTGGCCGTTATTGGTTGGGCGTGCACGAGCCGTCAGGCGAGCAGTTCCTCCGGCGGCTGTTCGCAGGTGAGTTTGTTGTCCTCACCGAGCAATTGCTGAATCGGCTCCAGCAAAAACGCATCGTCTTCACAGGCGAAACTGATAGAGGTGCCGGATTTTCCGGCGCGACCGGTACGGCCTATGCGGTGGATGTAGTCTTCCGGTTCTTCCGGCAGGGTGAAGTTCACCACGTGGCTGATACCATCTACGTGAATACCACGGCCCGCCACATCGGTGGCCACCAACACTTTGAGCTTGCCGGATTTAAAGTCTTCCAGGGTGCGAACCCGCTTGTTTTGCGGCACGTCACCGGATAGCAGGCCAACCTGAAAACCCTTTTTCTGCAGGCGCTCCTGCAGGCGGCGGCACTGGTCGCGGCGATTGGCGAAGACAATAATGCTGTCCACATTATCCTGTTTGATAATGTTGTCCAGCAGGGCGAACTTGTCTTCCGTGGCGGTGATATACACCTTTTGGTCTACGGTATCCGCTGCGGCGTGTTCCGGCTCAATTTCCACCATCACCGGCTGTTGCGTCCACTGCTCAGAAAGCGACATCACTTCCGGGGTAAAGGTGGCGCTAAACAGCAGGGTTTGGCGGTAATCTTTTTTCGGCGTCTGGCGCACGATGCGACGCACCTGGGGGATAAAGCCCATATCCAGCATGCGGTCGGCTTCGTCGATTACCAGAATTTCCACCTGATCGAGATACACATCGCGACTGCCGGCAAAGTCGATCAGTCTGCCCGGCGTGGCCACCAGAATATCCGCCAGTCGCTCATGTAGCTTCTTCTGTTGTTTGCCGTAATCCATACCACCCACCAGAGTGTGAATGGTCAGATCGGTGTGCCTGCAAAGTGCCAGGGCGTCGTCGGCAATCTGCATGACCAGCTCCCGGGTGGGGGCGATGATCAGGGCGCGGGGCTCACCGGCGTAGCGTTCGTCGTCGGGAATCGGGTTTTTCAGCAGGTCATCAATAATGGTGACCAGAAAGGCAGCGGTTTTGCCGGTGCCGGTTTGTGCCTTGCCCACCACATCGTGACCACACAGGGTATGGGGCAGCGATTGCGCCTGAATGGGCGAGGCGTATTTAAAGCCCACATTGGCGATGCCGTGCATCAACGGCAGCTCCAGATTGAGGTCGTGAAAGCGCAATTTGCCCGCCTCCGGAGCCACTTCAAACTGGGACAGGCTCCAGGCTTTTGAGGCATTGCGATTGCCGCCTGAACGACGGCGACGCCGGTTGGGGGAGCGGCGTTTGGAGTCTGAGCCCTTGGGTGCGGCTTCGGCTTGATTGTCTTGGGACATAAAATGTATTGCTCAAAAGAGAACTGTTTAAAAATTAGGGCACTTCTAAAAATAGTGATATTTTCGTGAGAGCAAGGCGGCGGCGCACGCAGACCCGCAGTGTATAAGGCATACATGAGGACTCGAGTACGACGCCAACGCCGCTATCGCGGAAATAGTGCATTTTTAGGAGTGCCCATTAGCCAATTGGCGAGGCGGCGGATTATAGCAGGAATGCAGGCAGTGTGTGCTACGGGCGTCGAGCAGCGGGCAACGGGGAGACAGGGCAGGCTTCAATCGCCGTACTTTTCGCGATGCACTACGAAAAAAGCCGCCCGAAGGCGGCTTTCAATCTATCCGTGCATTACTTGCTGCACTTGCGGCACAGCCAGTAGTCAACACTGACGTAACGACCACCGCCAGTAAACAACAAACTCAACAACATAATGAAGTAGGTGGCGGCAAATTCGATACCATTTTTCAGAATGGTGATAGAGCCTGCACTGGTTAGCCAGCTGTAGTTGCCGTGCTTCTTGAGAATGGACTTGGCGGCACTTTTAATGTCCCCGGCTTCATCAATCAGGTCTGTGCGCCACTCCCAGGGCATAGTCAGGGTGGATTCCGGCAGGGCGTGCCAACCGTACTGCCAGTGAGCGGTAACTGCGGCCACTAACATGGCGATCATCAGAGGGATAGTCACTATCCGCGTAGCGAGGCCAATCAGCAATAAAATGCCGCCAACAAATTCGGAGCCACCGGCCAGGGCGGTCATCACTTCGGGCATGGGCATGCCCAAACCCCAATCCGGGTTACCAAACCAGGCAGCGGTATCCTCAAAATTTTTGAGTTTGCCCCAGCCAGCCATAATCATAATGGGGGCCAGGTATACCCGAAACAGCAGCGGTGCCAAAAAGTCTGCTTTACTCACACCATTCATAAAGCCATTGTGCAGGCCAAATAGTTTATTCATTGTTGTTCTCCAGAAAATTTGCGCCCCCTTTGAGGCTGAAGTGGGCAAATAATTCCCTGCTCCGAGAATTTTTCCCAGCCAACGGTTGTTTGCCATGGCTGTAATTCCCGTTTGGCGCTATGCTTCGGCGCTCTTCTGGACGCGCAAATTTTGCCAGCAAATACCATGCAACAGCCCCCAACCTACCGCCTGTTTATCAACGAAACTGTTCGCCTGTTTCGCTTCGCACTGCCCCTGGTAATTGGTCAGGCGGCAACTGTGGGTATGGGACTCACCGATGTGTTTATGGCGGGCCAGGCCAGTGTGGACGACCTGGCCGGAGTGACCCTGGGCAACAGCATTACCATTTTTGTATTTCTGATTTTGGGGGGCATTTTGTTTGCCAATGCACCCCTGATCGGTCACCACTTTGGCGCCGCTGACCACCGCGCCCTGCGCCACCAATTCCACCAGTGTTTGTGGCTCGCACTGCCACTGGGGTTGATCGCCAGTGCGTCCATGTCCGGCGGCCTGTGGCTGGTGGGCCAGTTGGGGGCGGAGCCACAGGTGGTGGCCATTGCCCGCGGCTACATGTTGCCCATGATCGCCGCGGTGTTTGGTTTTCACCTGATGTTCTGGCTGCGCACCACCCTGGAGGCGGTAAGCCTGCCGCGAGCAGTCATGGTGGTGAATATCACCGGGTTGTTGCTGAACATCCTGTTGGATTACGCCCTGGTGTTTGGCCACTGGGGGCTGCCCAGGCTGGGAGGGGTCGGCTGTGGCTGGGCCACGTTGATCGTAGTCACTTTTCAGGTGCTGGCGTTCGCCCTGTGGTTGCAGCGCAGCCGTGTCACCCGCACGTTAAAGCTGTTTAGCCAGTTGGCCAGGCCGCAATTAAAAGCCATCGGCGACATTCTGCGGCTGGGGCTGCCCATTTCCGTAGGCATTCTGTTTGAATTCAGTTTTTTCGGCATTATCCCGCTGCTTATTGCCAGCCTGGGAACAGATGTTTTGTCAGGCCACAGTATTGCCCATCAATTCGATGGCCTGATGTTTGTTGTTTCCCTGGGCATCGGCCAGGCATTGACGGTGGCTATTGCCCAGCATATGGGGGCCGAAGACAACAGCAAGGCCTGGCTCAGCTGCCGTACCGGGCTAACGTTAATTGCGGCCATTGCCTGCCTGCAAGTGGCTGTTTATTTGCTGTTCCCGGAGTCCATTGCCGCCTTTTTCAACGACGACCCGGCGGTGCAGGCCATTGCGGTAGAGCTGCTGCTGATTGCCGCCATTTACCGTTTTTCCGATGCCATTGCCGTGGCAGCCATGAGCGCTCTGCGCGGTTATAAAATCACCAAGGCGCCGATGGTTGTGCAATTTATTGCCTTCTGGGTGGTGGGCTTCCCCCTTGCCTACAGCCTGGCAATGACCGATTTCTGGCGGCCGGCCATGGGGGTAAGCGGCTTTTGGGTGGGGGCGGCGGTGGCTCTGAGTGTTTCAGCCCTGTGCCTGATGGCCATGGTTTGGCGACAAGGCAAACAAAAAACTATCAACGCCATTTAATCAATTAAATAGTTTTAATCACAGCCGATGGCTACAGTGCATACATCTGACCACCTGTTGAGGAATTGATGATGAGCACCAACAACGCCCGCTACACCATTTTCGGCCACCAGGCATGCGGCTTCTGTCGCCAGGCAAAAGCGGTGATGGAGCAAAAAAACCTGCCCTACCGCTATGTGGACATTCACCAGGAGGGCATCAGCAAAGCCGACCTGTCAAAAACCATTGGCCAACCGGTAAACACCGTGCCACAGATTTTTCATGGCACCGAGTACATCGGTGGTTATGAAGCCTTGCAGAGGCACCTGGCGGCTTGAGCGTCATTGCAAGGAACGCAGCGACGCGGCAATCTTATCCAGTGTGGCAGCATCTTTATGGAGTTTGCCGCGTCGCTGCGCTCCTCGCAATGACGGAGCATCTGCTATAAAATCCCGCGCCTCAACATTTTACTTGAAACCCATGCTCCGGATTTACGCTCCGGCCCGCAAGAGGCAACAACATGACTACCCCGCAAGCGGCCAGTTCTGGCCGGTATGTCGTCTGCGCGATGTACAAATTCGTTACTCTGGAAAACTACCAACAACTCCGTGAGCCGCTACTGGCCACCATGGAAGCTAACCGCATATGCGGCACCTTGCTACTGGCTCGAGAAGGCATTAACGGCACCGTTGCCGGTTCCCGCAAAGGCATCGACGCCCTGCTGCACTGGCTGCAACAGCAGCCAAACCTGGCAGGCATTGATTACAAGGAATCCTGCGCCGACAACAAACCCTTTCTGCGTACCAAAGTAAAACTCAAAAAAGAAATCGTTACCATGGGCGTCGAGGGCGTAGACCCGAAAAAAGTGGTGGGCACCTACGTGAAACCGCAAGACTGGAACGCACTGATCAGCGACCCGGATGTGGTACTGGTAGACACCCGCAACGACTACGAATACCAGGTGGGCACCTTTAAAAACGCCATCAACCCCAACACCACCAGCTTTCGGGAATTCCCCCAGTACGTCAAAGACAACATGGACCCGGCGGTACACAAAAAAGTCGCCATGTTCTGCACCGGCGGCATTCGTTGTGAAAAATCTACCGCCTATATGAAAGAGCAAGGCTTTGACGAGGTGTACCACCTGCAGGGGGGGATTCTCAAATACCTGGAAGACGTGCCCGCTGAAAACACATTGTGGGAAGGCGAGTGCTTTGTGTTTGACGAGCGCGTAACCGTTAATCACCATCTGGAGCGGGGCCAATACGACCAGTGCAATGCCTGCCGCATGCCCATTACCAAAGCGGATCAACAGAGCGACAAGTACCAGCGCGGAGTCAGCTGCCCGCACTGTTACGACAAAACCTCTGTTGCCGACAAAGCCCGCTATGCGGAGCGGGAAAAACAGATTCAGCTGGCCAGGCAGCGCCGCGAAGTGCATGTGGGCGGCGATGCGGCCAAACTGATCGAGGCCCGCAAAGCCGCCAAAAAAGCCGCCAAAGTTTTGCAGAGCACCAAAGATCGGCAAGCGTTGAATCGCTAATCCCTTGCGCCTTTTTACAAGGGTAGTGTTCATTAGACAACACTCCGGCGTGCACACCTAAATTTTCTATCTTATCAACGACGTATAAATCATTCTCGTCAATTCTAATTTGATCCACCATGTCGCCAGCAGGTGTTATTGCACTAATTACAAAGTTAAATAACTTTGGCAATTGATCAAATGCGAAACCCTTAGAAACTATTCCTGCAACATCTGTCACAAGCAAGTCATCTATAAATCCATCCACAGTCCCTGGAACAGTTCCCCTAAAAGCAAAGACCACTTCTCCAGTATTCCTATCCTTAAAAACTGTAGCAGAAAATCCCGTGTCGTCATCTGGATAATAAGCCAATATCTGGTATTTATTTACTAGCTTATCCGCCAGCTCATCTGTCAAATTATCGTCACCCCCAACATCTTTTTTTAATTTATTTTCAACTTGACTTGAGTCATTTATATTTATATTAGAAAAATCTGAATAAGCCGCTCTACCTAAAATTGCTTTCCAATAATAGAGGGTGTTCAAAATTCTGTGTCACCAAATCGAAGCTAACGCGCTCCGCTTGTTGGCCACTGCGCCGGTCTGATGAACCTGATTCCGCGAAGCGGCCTCACTAAAGGGGTCAGAGCCCTTTAAAAGCACCCACATCATCATCCTTAACCTTACCGGGCCGCCCTCGCCGCGCTTGTCCAACCTTCATGCCTAGTTTTTTCTCAATCTTTTCCTTAAAAAGATCACTACCCAACGGCGTTCCAGTTTGCCAGGCAGCACAAATATCTTCCAGAACATCTTTATCTAAATGGGCCTTGAATAGTTCTTTGTAGGCAGTTTGCCTTTCTGTCGGAGCCTTACCCAACGATGCATACAAGCCATGGTGAGTGACAAGTGGATTACCCCTTCCCTGCCCATTGCAACGATAGCTCGACCAGCGGTAGTGGGCAGGTGATTTCACCATATTGGCACGAACACACTAAAGGGGTCAGCACACTAAAGGGGTCAGAGCCCTTTACACTAAAGGGGTCAGAGCCCTTTACACTAAAGGGGTCAGAGCCCTTTAAAAGCACCCACATCATCATCCTTAACCTTACCGGGCCGCCCTCGCCGCGCTTGTCCAACCTTCATGCCTAGTTTTTTCTCAATCTTTTCCTTAAAAAGATCACTACCCAACGGCGTTCCAGTTTGCCAGGCAGCACGAATATCTTCCAGAACATCTTTATCTAAATGGGCCTTGAATAGTTCTTTGTAGGCAGTTTGCCTTTCTGTCGGAGCCTTACCCAACGATGCATACAAGCCATGGTGAGTGACAAGTGGATTAACCCTTCCCTGCCCATTGCAACGATAGCTCGACCAGCGGTAGTAGGCAGGTGATTTCACCATATTGGCACGCACAGGATTCAGTTCAATATAGCGCATACAGGTCAGCAGGTATTCATCGTCCGACACCAGACTGGCCTTATAACGCCCCTCCCAAATGGAACCACTGGTGCCGTACGTGTGGTTCACATAGGGCACATAACGACGGCCAACGTACTGCATCATACGGGTAATGGAATCTTTATTCTGCGGGGTTGCAAGAATATGAACATGGTTGGTCATCAAGACATAGGCGTGAATCGCACAATGGTAGCGTTTGGCCCCCTCCTCCAGCCAGCTCAGGTAGGCTGCATAATCCGAATCTTCAAAAAATACCGGATCACGGCTGTGGCCCCGCTGGACAATATGTACCGGGACTCCGGGAATGAAAAATCTGGGTTTTCTAGGCATTGGAGGGCTTCTTATTGGGATTGACGGAAGGATAGCACCTGAAGGCATCAATTTAAAGGGCTCTGACCCCTTTTAAGACCCTTTAACGTTTTTCACACTGGGTTCTCATTGCTCTCGATGACTGTTATGCTATACATGTCTTACATGTATAGCATTGGAGGTTACCATGCTGGCTATCCGACTACCCAAAGATATTGAGAACCGCCTGACCCAACTCGCCACCAAGACGGGTCGCACCAAGACATTCTACGCTAAGGAGGCGATTCTGGAGCACTTGGACGATATGGAAGACAAGTACCTGGCCATCGGCCGCCTGGAGAACCCCGGTAAGCGCTGGACGTTGGACGAGATGGAGCAAGACCTTGATCTGGAGCGTTGAGTTTGACGATGCCGCCGCCAAAGAGCTGCGCAAGCTCGACCGCCAGACTCAGCAAGAGATTCTGCGCTACTTCCGCAAGCGCATTGCCACCGAAGAAGATCCCCGCCGTTTTGGTAAACCACTGGCCCGCGACCTGGCCGGCTTGTGGCGCTACCGAGTACGCAATTACCGCATGATCTGTAATATCGAAGACGACAAACTGGTGGTGCTGGTACTGCGCGTCGGCCACCGCAAAGACGTTTACGCGTAATCCCCCTTCCCCATCATTATTTTTAGCTGCCGATTCAGGGGCACGTCAGCGCCCCCCTGATAAGCCGCTGCAAAGCGGCTAAAAGTGAGAGGTTATAGGGGAACCAACCGCCCCCTTGTGACTCTGATGGGTACTTTAATTTTTACCCATAACCTTACCCACCATGAGTTACCACAGTTTTTTTCAGCAGGTGCGCCGCAATTCAGTGGCTCTGATCAGTTTGACCATTGCCCTTGCCAGCCTGGGGTACAACACCTGGCGCAACGAAGTCACCGAACAAAACCGCAACGTGCGCACCGCCGGCTTTGCCCTTATAGAACGGCTGGCAGAGTTGGACGAGGTGGCCATTCACATGCGTTATGCCCGCCACGACATGACCGCCGCAGAGTTGGAAAACTCACGCAAGCGCGGCTGGGTACAGGTAATTGCCATGCGCGACTTGCGTTACTTTATGCCGGAGAACGTCAACGAAGAATCCACGCAGTTGTACAGCAAATGGCAAATGTACTCTGACGAGCTGGACAACAAAGCATCTTACAACCAGGTAAACAGCAGTATCGAATCCCTGCGGGACAGTGTTTTAAGCGCCATTGGCGAGCTGGATTAAAGGCCACAAATTTACGCCACAAAAAAGCCCCCGCAATCGTTGATTGTGGGGGCTTTTTGTAATACCTGAATCCGTGACTTCAGAGCGGCGTATAGCACAAGCTCTTGATTCCACAGCGGTTTGAAAAATACCCACTTAACCGATGGGTGAAGCTAAGATTTTTCAATTCCACTGTGAAACCAATATCTTGCACTCTACACTCACTCTGAAATCACGGATTCAGGTAATAGTCAATCAGGTCCACTCAGTAATTTTATTGCCTTCTTTGTCAGTAAAAGAACCGATAATAATCATAATAAAATCAATCAGCGTCCAGATACCAAAAGCACCCAGGGTCAGCAGGTGCAAAACGCCCGTACCTATTTTCCCCGCGTAAAAACGGTGCGCCCCCAATGGCCCCAGAAAAAAGCACAGCAGAAACGCTGGCAGGATTCGTTTTGTTGTAGCTGAATCAGACATAGTTATTCTCCTTATGTAACCCCATATTAGGGTGCACATAGCATACTGTCACTACAGCGAGGTTTCCAGCGCTGGAGTTCTCGCCCCTGTAACAAAACAGTCACAAATGCCCGCTTAAATACGCCCTTTGGTGTATACCAATCTCACTGAGCGATCCCATGACCAAATTATCCAAAATTACCGCCAAAGGCCAGGGCATCGGCTTTTGCCTGTTTGCCATGGTAGCGGCCTTTTGCACTTACTCTTGTATGTACGCCTTCCGCAAACCCATCGCTGTTGGCCTGTACGAAGATATTCTGTATTGGGGTATATCCATCAAGGTGCTGTATTTGTCGGCTCAGGTAGCCGGTTATGCGCTGTCGAAATTTATCGGCATCAAAGTGGTTTCCGAACAGGGCAGAGACAACCGCGCCAGGGGCATTTTGACGCTGATCACCATTGCCGGTATCGCCCTGCTGCTGTTCGCGGTACTGCCGCACCCCTGGAATATCGTCTGCATGTTTTTAAACGGCATTCCCCTGGGCATGGTGTGGGGCTATGTATTCAGTTATCTGGAGGGGCGCAAGGTAACCGAGCTGCTGGCTGCCGGGCTTTGCACCAGTTTTATTGTTTCCTCCGGGGTGGTAAAAACCGTGGGCAGTTACCTGATGCTCAACTGGGGAGTGGACGAATTCTGGATGCCGGTAACCACCGCCGCGCTGTTTACGCCACTGCTGTTACTGGCGGTGTATTTGCTGGAACAACTGCCACCCCCCAACGACGATGACATTCGCCAGCGCACTCGCCGGGAGCCCATGGACGCCGCTGCCCGCCGGGCATTTTTCAGCCAGTTCAGCACTGGCCTGTGCCTGTTGATCGGCGGTTATATATTGCTGACCATCTTCCGCGATTTGCGCGACAACTTTGCCGCCAACATATGGGATGAGCTGGGCTTTACCGGCTCTCCCTCTATTTTTACCCTGACAGAAGTCCCTATCGCGGTACTGGTGTTGGCCATCATTGGTGCCATGATGATGATTAAAAGCAACAGTCGCGCTCTGATGGTAAACCACGGATTGATTCTGCTGGGCTTTGCCAGTTGCGGTGCCTCCACCCTGGCCTATCAAGCCGGTTATCTGGGGCCCATCAGTTGGATGGTGATTAACGGCTTTGGCCTGTACCTGGCGTACGTGCCCTTTAACAGTGTGCTGTTCGAGCGCCTGATCGCCACCTTTAAACAGGTGGGCAATGTGGGGTTTCTGATCTACCTGGCGGATTCGTTTGGCTACCTTGGCAGCGTTGGCGTTATGGTTTACAAGAATCTGGGGCAAAGTGATATTCAGTGGCACAGCTTTATCGTTTACGCCAGTTATCTAGTGGCTGCGCTGGGGGTATTTTTTACCGCCGGCTCCTGGTGTTACTTTGCCAACAAGCACAGGCTGCAAAAGGGCCACTTATCCGCTTCAACAGCGGCTGCCTAAAGGGTACTTCTAAAAATAGTGATATTTTCGTGAGAGCAAGGCGGCGGCGCACGCAGACCCGCAGTGTATAAGGCATACATGAGGACTCGAGTACGGTGCCAACGCCGCTATCGCGGAAATAGTGCATTTTTAGAAGTGCCCTAAAGTAACCCGTTCATGGCCCGCCAGGTCGCGGCGGGTTTGCACTCCGCCGAAGCCACCGTCACGGAACAGCTGACGAACCGCTTGGCCTTGATCGTAGCCGTGTTCCAGCAGCAGCCAGCCACCGTGCTGCAAGTGATCCGGAGCAGCGCCAACAATGGTTCGGATATCGGCCAGACCAGCGTCTTTTGCCACCAGCGCAGAATGCGGCTCAAAACGCACATCACCTTGATCCAGATGCCTGTCAGCGGGGTCGATATAGGGCGGGTTGCTGATAATCAGCTGATAATCGCCCGCGTCAACTGAGTCGAACCAGCGGCTTTGCCACACCTGCACGTTATCCAGGTTAAGCCGCATGCCGTTACGCGCAGCCAGCGTCACCGCAGCGGCGACCACATCCACCGCATCCACCTGCCAGGCGGCACGTTCTGATGCCAGCGCCAGAGCGATGGCCCCGGTCCCCGTACCCAGGTCCAACACACGGGCCTCTGTGGGCAATGGCAAATCCAGAGCGACCTCTACCAGTAATTCGGTTTCCGGACGGGGAATCAATGTGTCGGGGGTAACCTGCAGAGGCAGTGACCAGAATTCCCGCTCGCCGGTGATGTGCGCCACTGGCTCGCCCTGCTGACGGCGCGTCACCGCATCTTGAAAAGCGCCCAATTGCTGATCACTGAGCTCACGCTCGGGCCAGGTGTACAGATAACTGCGCTCGCACCCCAGCACATGACAGAGCAACACCTCTGCGTCCAGCCGGGGGCTGTCACTACAGGCAATGATATCCACAGCCCAGCGCAGGGATTCAGTCAGGGTCACGGGTGTTTTACTCCCCTGCCAACGCCGCCAGTTGATCCGCCTGATATTCCGTTACCAGCGGCTGCACCACTTCTTCCAGCTTGCCCTGCAGAATTTCATCCAGTTTGTACAGGGTCAGGTTGATACGGTGGTCAGTAACCCGCCCCTGGGGGTAGTTGTAGGTGCGGATGCGCTCGGAGCGGTCGCCACTGCCCACCAGCAGGCGGCGGGCGTCGGATTGCTCTTTGACGGCGGCGTCTTCCTGGGCCTGCTGCAAGCGCGATTGCAGGTGCGCCAGCGCCTTGGCCTTGTTTTTGTGTTGCGACCGCTCGTCCTGACACTCCACCACCAAACCGGTCGGCAAGTGGGTAATGCGGATGGCGGAGTCGGTTTTGTTGACGTGCTGACCTCCTGCACCGGAGGCGCGAAAGGTGTCTATGCGCAGCTCTGCCGGATTGATTTCAATGGCATCCAGCTCATCCGCTTCCGCCAGTATCGCCACGGTGCAGGCGGAGGTATGAATGCGCCCCTGGGATTCGGTTTCCGGCACCCGCTGTACCCGGTGGGCGCCGGATTCAAATTTCAGTCTGGAATAGGCTCCGGCACCCACGATGCGGCTGATCACTTCTTTAAAGCCGCCGTGGTCGCCGTCGCGGGCACTGATCATTTCTATGCGCCAACCCTGTAATTCTGCGTAGCGGGAGTACATACGAAACAGGTCGCCGGAAAAAATTGCCGCCTCGTCACCGCCGGTGCCAGCGCGAATTTCCAGGAATACGTTTTTGTTGTCGTTGGGGTCTTTGGGCAGCAGCAGTTTTTGCAGTTCGGTTTCCAGGGGTTCCAGCGCCGCCTCGCCCTGTTTTAATTCCTCCTGGGCCATTTCCCGCATATCCGGGTCGGCGTCTTTGAGCATGGTTTTGGCTTCGTCGATATCCGCCAACACCTGTTGATAGCGGCCGTAACTTTTAACCACCGGTTCCAGTTCGGCGTATTCGCGGCTCAAGGCCTGGAACTGCTTTTGGTCCGCGATCACACCCGGGTCGCCCAGGGAAACACCCACTTCCTCGTAGCGTTCCATCAGGTGTTCCAGTTTGTCGAGAATGCTTTGTTTCATGATTATTAACACTGCTTAAACACGTCATTCTGAGCGTAGCGAAGAATGACAATAATCTGCAATTGCAGAACTCTATTTCGTTTTATTCAAATCCCTATCGCCAACACCAAACAGTTTCTCCACCAGGCGAATCTGTTCCTGCTGCCCTTCTTCCCCCGCCTGCTTTAAACCACTGGTGGGTTGATGAAGAAATTTATTGGTGAGGTTGCGGGCAAACTGGCGCAACAAGTCCTGGGGGTCGTCGCCGCGCTGTAACGCTTTCAGGGCTTTGTCCAATTCGTCGTCGCGCAGTTTTTCCATGGCTGTACGCACCGCGCGTATGGTATCCACCGCATCCAGACCACGCAGCTGGCGCTGCCACAGCTCAACCCCCTGTTCAATAATTTCCTCCGCCTTTTGAGCGGCGCTTTCCCGGGAGCGGATATTTTCATCAATCACTTCCCGCAGGTCATCCACGGTGTACAGGTAAACATCACTGAGCGAGCCCACCTGGGGCTCAATATCCCGGGGCACGGCAATATCCACCATAAACATGGGGCGGTGCTTGCGTTTTTTCAGCGCCGATTCCACCGCCCCTTTACCGAGAATCGGCAGCTGGCTGGCGGTGGAGGAAATCACAATATCGGCGCGGTGCAGATGGTCGGGAATGTCTGATAACAGGATGGCGTCAGCACCGAATTGCTGCGCCAGTTGCTCGGCCCGACTAACCGTGCGATTGGCGACGGTGATACCGCCAATACCCTTTTCCGACAGATGACGCGCCACCAGTTCAACGGTGTCACCGGCGCCAACCAACAGCGCGTGTTCGCGGCTGAGATCGGAAAATATCTGCTGCCCCAAACTCACTGCGGCATAGGCCACCGATACCGGGCTTTCGCCAATGGCGGTTTCGGTACGCACTTTTTTGGCCACCGAAAACACCTGCTGGAATATCTGATTGAGATGGCCACTGACCGTACCCGCTTCCTGGGCCACCGCAAAGGCGGACTTCACCTGGCCGAGAATCTGCGGCTCGCCCAACACCATGGAATCCAGCCCGCAGGCCACCCGCATCATGTGGCGAGCCATATCACCATCCCGGTAAAGATAGTGGCAATCCTCCAGCTGCTGACGGGTCAGGGCGTGATAATCGGCAAACCACGCCAGCAACCCATCGGCATTTTGCTGCCCGGCGCTGTATACCTCGGTGCGGTTGCAGGTGGACAATATCACCACCTCGTCCAGGGCCAGCGCCTGCTGAGCCTGCTGCAGCGCAGCCACCATGCGCTCGGGCGCAAACGCCACCCGCTCACGCACATCCAGTGATGCGGTGCGGTGATTAATACCCAGGGCGAGAAAATTCATAACATGGCGGTATGGCGGCGGAACCGTGAATTTTCGGTGATTGCGGTGTAAAAACACAAGGGGAAAGACCAAATCCGCCAAAAACCGAGCCGAATGGCTGTGACAGTGGTCATAGAACGTGCCACTATTAACCTCATATTCTTCAAGGCAGTATTATGAGCCCGTTTTTTCAGTCAAAACGCACCCGCTTTACGGCACTACCCGCCGCCCTGTTATTGGCCCTGTCTGGCTGCGCCAGCCAGCCGCAAACTGCCGATGTGCAAGTGACCAACGATATTGAAGCGCCAATAGCAACAGCTGCCACAAAACCAAAACCGCCGCTGAAACCGTTCAAACCGGAAACCCTGTTCGACCTGTTGGTGGCGGACTTTGCCGGCGCCAACCAACAGTACGGCCTGCAACTGAACCGCTACCGCAAACAGGCGTTTGCCACCCGCGACCCCGGCGTGGTGGCCACTGCCACCTGGCTGGCGGTACAGCTCAACGCCGGTCAACAGGCGTTGGAACTGGCGCAGTTGTGGGTGGAGGTGGCACCTCAGGATACCGACGCCAATCGCATAGCCGGTTATTACCTGGCCCAAACCAGTGAGCTTGCCAAAGCATTGCCTCACGCACTGCAGGCATTGCGCGCAGACGACAAAGAGGCCGCTTACGCCATTGCCCGCCAGGTGCCGGGAGCCACGCCCGAGCAGCGCCAGCAGTTACACAACACCCTAAAAACATTGACCGCACCAGGCAACCAGTATCAGGACCTTGCCGACCAGCCTTTGGTAGCACTACTGGACGCCCGCCTGCTGTTGCTGGATACCAACTATGAGGCCGCCATTGCTCGCGCCAGTACCGTACAACAACCGGACACTGAACGGGACAGTGCCCTGCTGCTGATCGCCACCGCCATTTTTGAAAAAGAGGGTCTGGATGCCAACCTGAGTTACCTGGAACAGAGCGCCGCCCAATACCCGGAAAGCAAACGCCTGCGACTGCAACTGTCGAAACAATGGGCGGAAAAAGATGTGGACCGCAGCCGCGCCGAGCTGATCAGCCTGGTGCAACAATTCCCGGACGATTTGCGCCTGGTGCACACTCTGGCCATGTTCAACATCACCCAAAAACGCTACCAGGACGCGCAACCCCTGTTCCTACAGTTGCTGGACAGCGCCGAATACAAGGATAACGCCCACTACCAGCTGGGCCGTATCGACGAACAGGCGCAGCGCCTCAGTGACGCCATCGAACACTACCGCCAAGTAACCGCAGGTGACCGCTACAGCAATGCCATCAGCGCCCAAATCCGCCTGCTGGCAACCACCGGGCGAGATGACGAGCTGAATCAACTGGTGGAAGAACTACTGGCCCTCAACCCCAAAGAGTCCGCAGGCATCTACCAGGAAATTGCCTCCATTCTGGCGGGCAGTCAGTTCAACGAGCGGGCGCTGGCCTTGCTCAATACCGCCCTCGACAAGCACCCGGAAAACAGCGACTTGCTCTACAGCCGCTCCATGCTCTACGAACAACAGGGCGACAGCAGCAACTCCCACAAAGACTTGCGGGCGATGCTCGCCCTGCAACCTGACAGTGCCGAGGCCCTCAATGCCCTGGGCTATTCCCTCAGTAACAGCGACGACCCTGCGGACCACACCCAGGCTCATCAACTGGTGAGCAAAGCGCTGAAACTGGACCCGGAAAACCCCGCCATTCTCGACAGCATGGGCTGGGCACTGTTCCGCCTGCAACGGCTGGAAGAAGCCCTGCCCTACCTGCGCCGCGCTTTTGAACTGTACCCCGACCCGGAAGTAGCAGCCCATCTGGGAGAAGTGCTGTGGCAAATGGGCCAGCGCACCGAAGCACTGGATATCTGGGAACAGAGCCTGGCGGACAACAAAGACAAACCCGGCACCCGGCACGTGGTGGAAACCATGGAGCGCCTGGGAGCCACCCGGGTGAGCCACAATCAACCCTGATGGCCGCCATTCGCCGCATTGTTGTTATCGCCCTGCTGACCGGCCTGGCCGCCTGCAGCAACCTGCCCCCTCAAAACAGCTCCCTCCCCAGTGACGTACAGCAACAACTGCACAACCTGAAACAGTGGCAGTTGAGCGGCAAACTGGCGTTTCGCTCCCCGGATGAATCTGGCAGCGCCGCCCTGCGCTGGCAGCAACAGCAACAGCAATACCAAATACGCCTGAGCGGTATCTTTGGTATTGGCACCACTTATATTGAAGGCAGTGAACGGCAGGTGACCTTGCGACGAGGTGATCAACACCTGAGCGCCGCCAACAGCCAGCAACTCACCGGCGACCTGCTGGGCGTGCCGCTTGCTGTCGAAGACCTGACCTACTGGGTACGCGGCATCCCCGCCCCAACCGCCACCATCACCACCCAGAACCACGACCCCCAGGGTTTGCTGAGCCAATTGCATCAGAACGGTTGGCAACTGGCTTTTAGCCGCTACCGACAATCCGGTAACTGGCTGCTGCCGGGGAGGATTGAGGGCACCAAAGGGGAGTTGAGCTTCAAGTTGGTCATTAAGCGCTGGGAGTTTGAGTAGGCTTCCGGTTGCAGGTTGCGGGCAGACTGTCTGGCCTTGTCATCCTGAGCGCAGCGAAGGATGACAATAACGCTGGAACTGCGCATAGCCCGTAGCCCGTTGCTGTTTAACCCATATCCTGCGGGTCCACATCCAGAGACCAGCGCACTTTCTTTGCCCCCGGCAGGTCTTCCAGCTGCACACTCCACCGACTCAACAATTGCTGCAAGTGCGGGCGCTGTTCAAAAATCAGACTGAGTTGAAAGCGATAGCGGCCACTGCGCTTTTCCATGGGGGCAGGCAGAGGGCCCAGATAACGGCAGCGGTCGCTGGGCGGTTGCAGCGCTTCTGCGGCGCTTCGCGCCTGCCGTAAAAAAGCCTCTACCTCGGCAATATTGGCGGCCTCTGCGCGCAGCAAAGCCATGTAAGTGAAGGGCGGCATAGCGGCAACACGACGTTCCGCCAGCAGCTGTTGGGCGAAATCCGGGTAGCCCCGCTCGGTGAGTTGTTGAATCAGCGGGTGGTCGCTGCAGTGGGTTTGCAATATCACCCGCCCCGGTTTGTCACCACGGCCTGCGCGCCCGGCCACCTGGATAATCAATTGCCCCATTTTTTCGGCAGCGCGGAAATCCGCGCTGAACAAACCGCCATCGGCGTCCAGAATCGCCACCAGAGTCACATTCGGAAAGTGGTGCCCTTTGGCCAGAATCTGGGTACCCACCAACACGCAGGGCTGGCCATTATTGACGGTTTGCACCACTTCCTGCATGGAGGTTTTGCGCCGGGTGGTATCCCGGTCTACGCGAATCACCGGGAATTTTGGGAACAGGGTTTCCAGTTCCAGTTCACCGCGCTCCGTGCCCTGGCCCAGATACTGTAACTGGCTGCTGAAACACTTGGGGCACTGGGCGGGGATACGGGCCTGCAAATCGCAGTGGTGACACCAGAGTTTGTGGTCGCCGCGATGTACCGTCATGGGCAGGTCGCAACGGTGGCAGTCGGCGCTCCAACCGCAATCGTGGCACATCAGCGCCGGCGAAAAGCCACGCCGATTGAGAAACACCAGTACCTGATTGCCCGCTGTCAGCTCAGCGCCAATAGCACTTACCAATTCAGAGCTGAAACCCGCACTGAGGTTTTGCTTGCGAATATCCAGCACCTGCCAGGCGGGAGCACAGGCGGCACCCGGCCGCCCCTTCAACACCAGCTGTTGATAGCGCCCGGCGGTGCAGTTATTCAGGCTTTCCAGCGCAGGGGTGGCGCTGCCCAGAATGACCGGCACCTGCTCACGGTGGGCGCGCACCACCGCCAGGTCGCGGGCGTGGTAGCGAAAGCCTTCGTGCTGCTTGAACGACGCGTCATGTTCTTCGTCCACAATAATCACGCCGGGGTTTTGCAGCGGCGTGAATATGGCGGAGCGGGTGCCAATCACAATGGGAGCCTGGCCGGTTCGCGCCATTTCCCAGGCCTGCAAGCGCTCGCGGTCCGTCAGGCCGGAGTGCATCACCGCCAGCGGGCGATTAAAGCGCTGCTGAAAGCGCTTGACGGTTTGTGGCGTCAGGCTGATTTCCGGCACCAAAACCAAGGCTTGACGGCCATAGCGCAGCACCTTTTCGATAACCTGCAAATAAATTTCGGTCTTGCCACTGCCGGTTTCGCCATCCAACAGGTAGCTGTGGTAGCCGTGCAGTTCAATCTGTGCCATCGCCGCCTGTTGGCCCGGATACAAACTCAACGGTGCTTCACTGAGCAGATTTTCCTCCGGTTGTTCAGGGGCAGACGGCTGGCGAAAAACGCTTTCCACCAACTGCTTTTTCACCAGGCTGTTGAGAGCGGGCCTTGAAATACCCTCGGCATCCAACTCCAGGCGGTTGACGCTGCCCCGCTGTTGCAACAGCCGCAAAAGCTGCTGCTGACGGTGCGCCCGTTTTAAACCATCGGCGGGCAAGCCTTTGCCCAGGGTGGTAAGGCGCCAACACTGCTCCCGGTTATCCGGCGCGGACGCTCCCTTGCGCAGCAGTACCGGCAGGGTATTTACCAGAGCCTCCCCCAAAGGGTGCTGATAATAGCTGGCGGCCCACAGAAACAACTGGAACAGCGTAGAGGGGATCAGCGGCTGCTTATCCAGCACCTCGGCAATGGCCTTGAGTTTGTCAGCGGCCACCTCGCTGTTGTCACTGTGGCCCACCACCATACCCACCATCTGGCGGTTACCAAAGGGCACCCGCACCCGCACCCCGGGAAGCAGAGGCCGGTTGTGTTCCACAGGCGGCAGATAATCGAAACTGCGCCGCAGGGGAGATGGCACAGCGACTTGGTAATACGTTGCATTCATTGAGCTTTACGGGTAGTATCCGCGATCCTTTTTTACAGAGGCATACGGTGCCCGGCGCGACTGACTGTTATACAAGCAGAGTCTGCGCGACCAGGTGGCGGTATGCAAGATACTTTGAGGCATTAACATGAAAGCTGACATTCACCCCAACTACGGCCTGCTGAAAGCCACTTGCAGCTGCGGCAACGTAGTAGAAGTTAACTCCACCCGCGGCGGCGACATCCACCTGGATGTATGCTCTGCCTGCCACCCGTTCTACACCGGCAAGCAAAAAGCCGCTACCACCGGTGGCCGCGTGGACAAGTTCAAGAAGCGTTTTGGTGGTCGCACTACCAAGAAATAAGCACGCATGTTCTTGCTGTCAAAAAGCGCCGCGAGTTTTGCTCTCGGCGCTTTTTTTGTGCTTGCCTGCAACCCTGCCCTGGCGGATTGCCCGCCCTTTGGCAAGACCAGTAAAGTCACCATCGCCAAAGTGATTGACGGCGATACCGTGCGCCTTGCCGATGGCCGCAAGGTTCGTCTGATTGGCGTCAACGCCCCCGAACTGGGGCGGGACAACAAACCCGACCAGCCTTACGCACAAAAAGCCACTGACGAGCTGAAACACTTCTTTAATACAAAAAGTTTTGATATAAAAAGTTTTAATACAAAGAGTTTTGATACAAAGAGTTTTAATAAAAAATCCGCCCTGCTGCTCACCGGCCGCGACCGCCGCGACAATCATGGCCGCACACTGGCACACCTCTATAACCTGAATGGAGAAAGCGCCGAAGCGCATCTATTGTCAAAGGGGCTTGCCTGGCATGTGGCCATACCACCCAATTTGACCATGGCTGAATGCCTTGCAGACGCAGAAAAACAAGCCCGCCAACAACACCTTGGCCTGTGGAGCTCAGCGGGGATAAAACCCACAAAGGCAAAGCAGGTATCCCACGGCGGCTTTCAAATCGTCACCGGCACAGTCACCGAAGTGCGCTTTACCAAAAGTGGCTGCTGGATCAACCTGGGCCCGCGCATTGCCGCCGTTATCTACCGGGAGCACCAACACCGTTTTGATCGCAAACAACTGGAAGCATTGAAGGGAAAAACTGTTTCCGTGCGTGGCTGGGTATATCCGTCCCGCAGTAAAAAATACCAGCCATGGCGGGTAAAGCTGGAGACGGTGTTTGGGTTAAAGGTCGAATAAGGGTGCTTCTAAAGACAGGCTCCATTAATCACAACATACCGCGTTACACTGCGGTCCCATAAATTTTAGCCTTTACCCATGAGACGTAGGAGACATAAAGCCCTCGAAGGGGTTAAGTACTGAGCAGACATGAATTGGGTATTGCCTGCTGTGACACGCCGTAAACCCATCCCTGGGGGGCTCGAGGCCAGCATCCATGCTGGCCACGGTCACATCAGGCAATACCCAACTCATTTTTGGCGAGTTTATGGGACAGCAATGGCCACGTCACTGTCGGCTAGGCACATACCTTCTGCCACCTATCCAACCGGCCAGCACGATGGAGCCCAACCCAGCAAAAAGCGGAATCATATACAAAAAGGACATATCGCTATGGAGAAAGCCACCGGTTTCCCATACCACGATAGCGAGAAACCCCACCAGAGTGACGAACGAGTATCGAAAAGTCTCCGCTTTTGCGGCAAAGCCAAGCAGTGGAAGCAGCGCAATAGATACCAAAAAATATGGAACGGTCACAATGAGCACATCCAACAGGAAGCGGCCAAACTGATACCCAAAAAATTCGAAAAAAGACTGAGGGATTGCGATTGCTGCGGTACGCCCGATCACAGGTACCAAACACAATGAGAGTACAACCGAGAGAACCAGCGCGGCGTAGAGTTTTTTTATCATGGCTATCTTACTTGTGAGTCAAAAGTTAACGCCAAACAGTATTATCCAAAAACTGGCGCACAAGGCGATTAAAAATATCTGGCTTTTCCGCGTGCAGCCAATGGCCGGTGCCATTGATCATTTTGAAGTGCAGATCGGGGAATAACTGTTTGATCAACTCCCGGTGGTCGGCGGTGATGTAATCGGAGTTTTGCCCTTTGATAAATAACGTTGGCAGCTGACAGGGCTGGCCCTCGGGCGCTTGCATAATCTGTGGATAGCAATCGACAATGGCCTGCAAATTCATACGCAAGGCATACTGCTTTTGCTCATTGCGGTAGAGGTTTTTCAACAAAAACTGCCGCACTCCCGCTTCCGTTACGTATTGCGCCAACTGGCGGTCGGCGTCGGCGCGATTGCCAATGGCATCTAACTGCAAACTGCCCAGCCCCGCCAGCACCCCTTCGTGATGGGGTGGGTATTGCACCGGCGCGATATCCGCCACCACATAACCGGTCAACCGTTCACAGCCTTGCAGCGCCAACTGCATGGCCACCTTGCCACCCAGCGAATGGCCGACAATGGCGGCATTGTCTATCTGCTGAGTGTGCAAATAGCATTCAATATCCGCCGCCATTTCTGCCAGAGTCATACTGTCGCTGTGCCCGGAACGACCGTGGTTGCGCAAATCCAGCCGGTGAACCCGGTAGCCGTCTTCCAGCGCCTTGCCCAACTGCCCCAGGTTGTCAGACATACCAAACAAGCCGTGCACCAACAACACCGTGCGCTGGCCGTTGCCGGACATCTGGCTAAACAGTTCTACGGAGGTAGACATAAAGGCACCTGCTGAGCCTGAACAGAAAGGGCGCAAGTTTACCTTAAAGAGTTGTGGGTTGTAGTGGCTGGTGTCATCCTGAGCGCAGCGAAGGATCTCGATGTGGCGACTACCACTGAGACCCTTCGCTGCGCTCAGGATGACATGCTTGCTGGACTTACTCGCAGCCGTTCAAAGCAAGCCACGCGGCGATACTTGCAGCACTTTGCGGGTGCTCAAATAGCCGCACAATCCAGTCACCGCACCCAGCAGCAGTGGCAACAACAGCCACTGCAACACACTGCTTTGATAATCCAGGTCAAACCGCTGGTAGAGTTGCTGGCAGGCCAGCTCCACCCCAAGGGCAGCGAACAGCCCTGCCAGTACACCCAGCAAACTGTATTCCGCTAACGTGGCGGAGCGCAGGTAGTTGCGGCTGGCACCGAAGGCGCGCATCAGCGCACCTTCCCGCAGGCGGTCGTCCAGGGTGCTTTGAATCGATGCCAGCAACACCGTTACGCCCGCCAAAAACACAAACAGCAGCAGCAGTTCCACCATCAACGACACCTGGCCCAACATCTTGCGGGCCTGGCGGATAATGGCGTCTACCTCGATCAGTGATATGGAGGGAAATTCCTGTAGCATCTCCACCAACAGGGATTCCTGGCCCGGGGGCAAGCGGAAGCTGGTGAGGTAGTAGGCGGAAAACTCCTGCAGCGTACCCGGCTGGAAAATCATGTAGAAGTTAGGGGTAAACGACTGCCAGTTTACCGCGCGCAGGCTGGCTACGGTGGCGCTGACTTCGGTACCGGCGATATCCACAGTGAGGCTGTCGCCCAACTGAATACCCAAACGTTCTGCCAGCCCCTGCTCGACCGACACTTGCGGCTGCGGTGACCGGCTGCGCCACTCACCGGCGACAATTTTATTGTTTTCCGGCGGTTGTTCCAGCCAGGTGAAGTTCAGCTCCCGGTTGGGAGCATCGCCATCGTCGTGATTGCGCTTGTTGTCCCACAGCAGGCGACCGCGAACAATGGGGTACAACTCTGTTTCGATGCCAGCATCCGTCAGTTTTTGCTGAAATGCCTGGCGTTCAAAAGGCTGGATATTAAACACAAATTTGTTGGGGGCTGCGGCGGGCAATTGTTGTTGCCATTGGGCCACCAGATCGGTGCGCAGCAGCAATAAAATCACCATCACCATGGCGGTGAGCCCAAACGCCAGCAACTGCCCGGTGGTGGTACCGGTGTGGGCCACCAGATTGCGCAGGCTGCGCAACCACAAACCGCGCCCCGCAGAGCGGGCAGACAGGGAACGGCGCACGGCTTTCAACAGCAGGAACAGCAACAGGGCCAACAACCCCACCGCCGCTGCCGCAGCCACAAGGATCAACAACACCTGGCCAATATTGTCGAACAACAGCAGCAGCAACCCCGCCAGAGCAACAGTGGCCACCCCGTACACCAGCCAGGCAGAAGCGGGCAACGGCAACAATTCACGGCGAAACACCCGCAGCGGCGGCACCCCTTTGAGGCGCAGTACCGGCGGCAATGCCACGCCAACAATCAGTAACAGAGCGGTGGCAAAACCGGTGAAATAAGGACCGATACCGGCGCCGGGCAAATGGGTGGTCAACAGGGTTTGCACCACTTCCAGCAACCCCAAATGCGCCAGCCAGCCCAGCACCAGACCCACAACCCCGGCACCCAGCGCCAGCAGCAACAGCTGCCACAGGTAAAGGTTGACCAGGGGCTTTTGCTGCAATCCCAGGCAGCGCAATAAACCGCTGACATCAAAGTGGCGTTCGCTGTAACGGCGCGCAGCCATGGCGATGGCCACCGCCGCCAGAAAGATGGTCAGCAATGCCGCCAGGCCAAGGTATTGTTCGGCGCGTTCGATAATGTTTCCGGTACGGCCACTGGCACTGCGTGCAGAGGTAAAGCGGTGGCCGGGGCCCAGCCGGGGCTCCAGCTGTTTTCGCAGTTGTGCGCTGTTGTCTCCGGCGTACAGGTACTTGTAGCTGATGCGGCTACCGGGCTGAATCACCTGTGTAGCGGCAAGGTCGGCGGCATTCATCAGCACTCGGGGATTGAAGTTAAACAACCCGGCAACGCTGTCCGGCTCGTAGGTCAGCACCTTGTCGATACGCAGCGCCGCCGCCCCCAGAGAAATCGTATCTCCCAACTCGACTCCCAGCCGGGTAAGCACCCGCACATCCACCCACACGGAACCGGCGGCGGGGGGATGGCTGGCCGCGCGTTCTTCGCCGTAAGCACGCTCTGCAACACGCAATTCCCCACGCAGTGGGTAGCTGTCGGTAACCGCCTTGATATTGGTGAGCAGAAACTCGTCGTTGTAGGCCACTACCGTGGCAAACTCGGTGACCTCCGCCACCTCCAGAGACAAATCGCGGCCCTGTTGCAACCACTGGGGGTCCGGTTCACGACTGCTGGCAAGAATCAAATCCGCTCCCACCAATTGAGCGCTCTGCTGCTGCAGCAGGCGGGCAAAACGATCAGTGAGCAGATTGATGGTGGTTACCGCCATCACCGCCACCACCAGTGCCAACAACAACACCCGCAGCTCCCCGGCGCGCCAGTCCCGACGCAACATTCGGGCAGCCAAGATCAGGGATTTCATGTCCCCACCTGAGCGCTGCCTGCGACTTCTATTACCCGGCCAGCGGCGAGGCGAATCTGGTGATCGCAGCGCCCCGCCAGTTGTTCATCGTGAGTCACCAACACCAGCGTGGTGCCCTGTTCGCGGTTGAGTTCGAACAGCAGATCGATGACTTTTTCGCCGGTGGCGGCGTCCAGGTTGCCGGTGGGCTCGTCCGCCAGCAGCAACTGCGGCTCGGTGACAAAGGCGCGGGCAATGGCCACCCGCTGCTGCTCACCGCCGGACAGTTGCGCGGGGGTGTGACTGAGACGATCCTGCAAACCCACCCGCTGTAACAGCTGGCGCCCCAACTCAACTCCATTGAGGCCGCGCAGCACTTCCAGCGGCAGGGTGACGTTTTCCAACGCCGTCAGGTTGGGCAACAGCTGAAACGACTGAAACACAAAGCCCACCAAATCCGCCCGCAGTGCGGCGCGGCCATCTTCGTCCAGAGCACCGAGCGACTGACCACAGAGCGCCACATCGCCACTACTGGGCAAGTCCAGGCCCGCCAGCAGGCTCAGCAGTGTGGATTTGCCAGAGCCGGAAACCCCCACCACCGCCACAGTTTCGCCGCGGTTGATCGTGAAACTGACATCGTCGAGAATGGTCAAAGGCCCATCGCCAGT
Organism: Porticoccus sp. GXU_MW_L64; assembly: GCF_052983295.1. Lineage (NCBI taxonomy): Bacteria > Pseudomonadati > Pseudomonadota > Gammaproteobacteria > Cellvibrionales > Porticoccaceae > Porticoccus > Porticoccus sp. GXU_MW_L64. The sequence goes on from NZ_JBRKJK010000013.1 coordinate 82,785, forward strand.
CGGCACCACTTTGCCAAGCTGACGGGCTGCAATCACTGAATCCTTTACTGCGTCGTTCATTATTCAACCACCATGAAAAAAAACCTGTTTGCTGTTGCTGTTACCTGCTGCCTGTTAATGCCCACCAGTGCATTTGCGAAAACCATTCTGGTGCTGGGCGACAGCCTGAGCGCGGCCTATAACATGAGCCAGGAGCAGGGATGGGTCAACCTGTTACAACAAAAATTGACAAAGCAGCATTCGGCGCCCAGCTATCGGGTGATAAACTCCAGCACCAGCGGCGACACCACCGCCGGTGGCCTCAACCGCCTGCCCGCCATGCTGGAAAAACACCGACCCGCCGTGGTGGTGATTGAGCTGGGTGCCAACGATGGCCTGCGCGGTTTGTCGCTGAAGCAAATGCGCGCCAACCTGGAACGCATGATCCAGCTGTGCAACGACAACAAAGCCAATGTGCTGCTGGCAGGCATGTACATTCCCCCCAACTACGGCCCCCGCTACAGCCAGCTGTTTCGCCAGGTATTTGTCGACCTGGGCCAACAGAGTGGCGTAACCCTGATTCCCTTTCTGCTGGAAAACGTCGGCGGCGTCACTGAATTGATTCAGGCGGATGGCCTGCACCCCAACGCCCGGGCCCAACCGGTGATTCTCGACAATGTGTGGCCACATTTAAAACCATTGCTGCATCCGTAGGGTGGATTGGCCGCAGGCGTAATCCACCAATTACCCCACTGCGATGGCGGATTACGCCTGCGGCTAATCCGCCCTACAGTTGAAATTTTTATCTGCGACCCCAAATAGTCTCCATCGAAAATGATTGGAGCAACCATCTGTGGAACAGTATCGTGGCACCACCATTCTTTCCGTGCGGCGCAACGGCAAGGTGGTTATCGGCGGCGATGGCCAGGTCACCCTGGGCAACACCGTAATGAAAGGCAACGCCAAAAAAGTACGCCGCCTGCACAACGGCAAAGTGATCGCCGGGTTTGCCGGTGGTACCGCCGATGCCTTTACCCTGTTTGAACGCTTTGAGGCCAAGCTGAACGAACACCGGGGCAACCTCACCCGCGCCGCCGTGGAACTGGCCAAAGACTGGCGCACCGACCGCATGCTGCGCCGCCTGGAAGCGCTGATGGCGGTGGCGGACGAAACCGCCTCGCTGATTATCACCGGCAACGGCGATGTGATGCAGCCAGAAGACGACTTGATCGCCATCGGCTCCGGCGGCGCCTTCGCCCAATCCGCCGCCCGCGCCCTGTTGGATTGCACCGAAATGAGCGCCCGGGAAATCGTCGAAAAAGGCCTGGATATCGCCGGTGACGTGTGCATCTACACCAACAAAAACCGCACTATTGAAGAAATTGAATACAACTGATCGTCATCGCGAGCGCAGCGACGCGATCCAGTGTCTTTAAGCCACTAGATTGCCACGTCGCCTGCGGCTCCTCGCAATGACAAATTGTTTTAGCGTGCGACGTCAGACGTCTGACGTGCGACCAACCCAAATTGAAATGTGTCAGCAAGCAAACCAAGTGGCACACTACAGATAAGGACTCCGAACCAAATGTCCAACATGACCCCAAGAGAAATCGTCTCCGAACTGGATCACCACATCATCGGCCAGGACAACGCCAAGCGCGCTGTGGCCATTGCCCTGCGCAACCGCTGGCGGCGCATGCAGTTGAACGAAGAACTGCGCAACGAAGTCACGCCAAAAAATATTCTGATGATCGGCCCCACCGGTGTCGGCAAAACCGAAATCGCCCGGCGCCTGGCGCGACTGTCCAATGCCCCCTTTATCAAAGTGGAAGCCACCAAATTTACCGAAGTGGGCTACGTGGGCCGCGAGGTGGATTCAATCGTTCGCGACCTGGTGGAAACCGCGGTCAAACAAGTGCGCGAACAGGAAATGCAAAAAGTACAGCAGCGCGCCACCGACGCCGCCGAAGAACGCATCCTGGATATCCTGCTGCCTCCCGCCCGCAGCCCTCAAGGGGAGGAAGACAAAGAATCCAGCACCCGCCAGGTGTTTCGCAAAAAACTGCGCGAGGGCAAGCTGGACGACAAGGAAATTGAAATTGAAATCAGCGCCGCCGTGGGCGTGGAAATTATGGCCCCTCCCGGCATGGAAGAAATGACCAACCAACTGCAGGGCATGTTCTCCAACCTGGGCAGCAACAAAACCAAAAAAACCAAACTGCCGGTTTGCAAAGCGCTGGTGATGTTGCGCGACGACGAAGCCGCCAAATTGATCAACGACGAAGACATTAAAACCCGCGCTATCGACGCCGCCGAACAAAACGGCATTGTGTTTATCGACGAAATCGACAAAGTGGCCAAACGCGCCGAAGCCTCCGGTGCCGATGTGTCCCGCGAGGGCGTGCAGCGCGACCTGCTGCCACTGATCGAAGGCTGCACCGTGTCCACCAAATACGGCATGATCAAAACCGACCACATTCTGTTTATCGGCTCCGGGGCATTCCACCTCACCAAACCCTCGGACTTGATACCCGAATTACAGGGCCGCCTGCCCATTCGCGTGGAACTGGAATCCCTCACCGCCAGCGACTTTGAACGCATTCTCACCGAGCCCACCGCCTCCCTCACCGAGCAATACCGGGAACTGCTGGCCACCGAAGGTCTGACCGTGGAATTTGCCGACGACGGCATTCGCCGCCTGGCGGAGCTGGCCTTTGAAGTGAACGAAAAAACCGAAAACATCGGTGCCCGCCGCCTGCACACCATGCTGGAACGGCTGCTGGAAGAAGTATCCTTCGAAGCCTCCGACATAGCCGCCAAAGGCGACAGCGTGACCATTGACACGGATTATGTGAACAAGGCTTTGGGGGAGCTGAGCCAGGATGAAGACCTATCGAGGTTTATTCTTTAACAACCCAAACGCCGTCATTGCGAGCGCAGCGAAGCAATCTCCATCAGTTTACTGCTACACTGGCCGAGATTGCTTCGCTGCGCTCGCAATGACAAAAGCCTTTTATGCTACCCACCAAAATCAAACATCACAAAGCCAGCAACACCCTGGAAATCACCTACAGCGACAGCTCTAACTTTGAACTGAGCGCCGAATTCCTGCGGGTGCATTCCCCCAGTGCCGAAGTTAAAGGCCACGGCCCGGGGCAGGAAGTGTTGCAGCACGGCAAAAAAGACGTGGCCATCCAGAAAATAGAACGGGCGGGCAATTATGCGTTGCGGCTGTTCTTCGACGATGGCCACGACTCCGGCATTTACACCTGGGACTACCTGTACACGCTGGCAAACAACCAACAGAGCCTGTGGCAACAGTACCTGAGCAAACTCCACCGGGCGGGCAAGCACCGGGAGCCTGACATACAGGTGGTGCAGATAATACACAGCCCGTAACCGACCCATCATAACTTCAGCACTGGGCATTGAACCCATAGATATAAGCGTGATCGGCCTGCAGCCATCGGAGTAACCGTAAGTGAATATTGTCATCCTTCGCTACGCTCAGGATGACAGCTCCGTGAGTTCTTAACCCCTCACAAAATAACATGCCGTAACCCGGATTCAGGAGCGGGATTTACGGATGCAAAATTTCCCGAAGCTGTCTGCGAATCAGAAAACCATTGGCATTAAGAATCGCCGGAACGTCGCGTGCCTGACGGATAAGAGCGACGATAACAATACCTTTACCATCCACAGGGACATAAACAAGGTAGTGCTCCCGAACGGGATACAGATTCAATTCCGCCATTGGAAACATGCTCCATGGCAGAGAAGCGCTCAGGATTGCGGGCAATACGCTCGGCGGTTTCCGTAAGCACATAGTGCCGTTGCTTCCCTGCCATTGGCCTCAATCCTCTTCGGCAACATCCAATATAGATTTGTCTGAAAGGCGACCATGGGCCAAGTCATCCAGCCCTTTCACTACATGCACCAGTGTGGATTGTGATTGCATATCCCGCCGAATCAGGTCTCGCAGATACTCGCTGGGCGTGGCGTAGAGATTTGCATCGCCAGTGCGACTATCGACGAACTCTCGCAGTTCGTCGGTAAGGGACAAGTTCATGCTGCTGGCCATGTCTGTAACCCCTTAACGCAGTACTGCTGACCCTAGACCCGCTGTCGAATATTGCCAATATTCAACAAAACACGCTTTACAGGTAGCCCGGGTGCAGCGCAGCGGAACCCGGGGGTGTTTTGGGGGAGCATTCCCGGGTTTCGCTGCGCTGCACCCGGGCTACGGGAAAGTGGCTTACGCTGCTTCTCCCTCATCCATTCCTTCATCCACTCCTTCATCTAAGTTCAGCAACAACGCATTGCCACCAGTCGCCACAATATTCACGGTTTTGGTTTTTTCCACCGCGAAGCGCACCAGGTAGTTGGGGCCGCCGGCCTCTACCACCATGGGGGCGATGGCGCCGCCGCGTTGGGCCATGTCCAGTTGCATGGCCAGTGCATCTTCCACCGGGCCGCGCCAGGCGATACCGGCGGTGCGGAAGTCGGCGGTGACTACTTTAGTGACCAAACTGCCGGGGATAAAGTGCAACAGTTCGTTGGGTATGCCTGCGTCCAACAGAGCTTTTACCATTTCCGCGGCCAGCAGTGCATTGTCGCTGGCGGGTTTGGCAATAACGCCATTACCGGCAGCCAGCGCCGCAACCACTTGTTCGACAAATTGACCAACACCGGTACCGTCGGCCACCGCGCACAAGAACACACCGCGACCATTCAGGCTCAGTTCGTTGGTTTCGCCGGTTGGCCCCGGCAGCATAATCGGAGCCTGACATTTTTCACGAGACTGCTGGGCATAGTAGCGACACGCGGTAGCGGCAGCTTTTTGGTCGCCCATACGCTGTTCGATCAAATCGGCGGCCTTTTCCAGAATCAGTGCGCGCACATCGCCGCGAGACAGGTTCCAGCCCAGTTGGGCGTTGCTGGCCATATCCATAGCGGCGGATATTTGCTCCGCACCCACTTGAGCGATTTCCCGGCCGCCGATAATGGCGTTGGCCGCCGCAACGTTGTCACCTGATTGCACTGGCACCTCGTCAACACCCGCTTCCAGTACATCAATTTTCTCGCTGGAAAAGCGCGTCATGTAGTTGGGGCCGCCAGCTTTGGGGCCGGTGCCGGACAGACCCTGGCCGCCAAACGGGTTCACCCCCACCACCGCACCCACGGTGTTGCGGTTGATGTAGTTGTTGCCTACGCGTGTTAGATCTACCACGTCGCGGGCAAAGCTCTCGATGCGGCTGTGTACGCCAAGAGTGAGGCCAAAACCGGTGCCGTTGATTTCGTCGATGACTTTTTTGAAGTCGTCTTTGTCGAAACGAATCACGTGCAGAATCGGGCCGAAGATTTCACCGGGCAGTTGGTTGACGGTTTTCAGTTCAAACATGTGCGGCGCCACAAAGGTGCCGTTTTCGAAGCCATCGGGAATGTCGCAGGCGTAGTGCAGGCGGGCTTCTTTTTTCATGTTTTCCACATGCTGCAGCAAACCCTGACGGGCGCTGTCGTCGATTACCGGGCCGACATCGGTCTGCAGTTCCCAGGGGTTGCCGATGGTCAGCTCCGCCATGGCACCTTTGAGCATGTCGATAACACCATCGGCGATATCGTCCTGCACATACATCACCCGCAGGGCGGAGCAGCGCTGGCCCGCAGACAGGAAGGCAGAGCGAATGGCATCGTCCACCACCTGCTCCGGCAGGGAGGAAGAGTCCACAATCATGGAGTTCTGGCCGCCGGTTTCGGCGATAAATACCGGCACTTCGCCACCGCGCTCCACCAGAGTTTTCTGAATGCCCAGCGCCACTTCGGTAGAACCGGTAAAGGCCACCCCTTTGACACGGGGGTCGGTGTTGAGAATGGGGCCGAGCACGGAGCCACGACCGGGCATAAAATTCAGCACATCGCCGGGCACGCCCGCTTCCAGCAGAATTTTAATGCCTTCGGAGGCAATAATCGGTGTGGGGTCGGCGGGCTTGGCGATTACGGCGTTGCCGGAAGCCAGCGCCGCCGCCACCTGGCCAACAAAGATGGCCAACGGGAAGTTCCAGGGGCTGATGCAGAAAAACACGCCGCGACCGTGCAGGCTGTGCTGCGCCACTTCACCCATGGGGCCAGTAACGGATTCAGCAGCGCTGAAACGGTTGCGTGCTTGCAGAGCGTAGTAGCGCAAAAAGTCCACCGCCTCGCGCACTTCCGATACGCCATCGTTCAGGGTGCGGCCAGCTTCGTAGGCGATTACGCCAATCAGCTGCGCCATGCGTGCCTCCATCATATCGGCGGCTTTGTCGAGAATTTCAGCGCGCGCTTCACCGCCCAGGGCATCCCAGGCCGGTTGCGCATTGTGAGCCAGCTCCAGGGCTTTGCTCACTTCTTCCGGGCTGGCTTTGCGGCAGGTGCCCACAACCACGTTATTGTCGGTGGGGCGCACCACATCCTCGCCTTCAGACGTATTTTCTTCGCCACCAATAATCGGCCCGGTGGCCCAGGTTTCACCAGACATGGCGTTAACCACGTCAAGCAGTTGGTTGGCGGTATCGGCGTTGGCCAGGTCAACGCCGTGGGTGTCGGGGCGCATTTCACCGGCGTGGCGGAAGATATCTACCGGCAGGGGAATGGCACTGTGGCGGCGGGCGGCGCTGCTTTCCACGTCCGCTTGTACATCGGTAATCACCTGCTCCACAGGGCATTGCTTGTCCATAAAGCGATTCACAAAGGAGCTGTTGGCGCCGTTTTCCAGCAGGCGGCGCACCAGGTAGGGCAGCAGGTCTTTGTGGGCACCCACGGGCGCGTACACACGCACCGGCGCCGGGTGGCCGTCCACCCCTTTCGCCAGTTGCATGTGCAACAGATCACCCATACCGTGCAGGCGCTGGAACTCGAAGTTCTTGCCCTGGGCAAGCTCCAGAATCAGCGCCGCTGTGTGGGCGTTGTGGGTGGCGAACTGCGGGTAGATCACGTCTTGCGCGTCCAGCAGTCTGGCGGCACACACCTGGTAGCTGAGGTCGGTGTTGGCCTTGCGGGTGTACACCGGAAAGTCTTTGTAACCTTCTTCCTGGGCCAGTTTGATTTCGGTGTCCCAGTAGGCACCCTTCACCAGCCGCACCATGATTTTGCGACCGGCGTCGCGGGCCAGCTCCGCCAGCCATTCGGCCACGAACGGCGCGCGTTTGCCGTAGGCCTGCAGTACAAAGCCGAGGCCATCCCAGCCCTGCAGCTGCGGGTCGCGAGCCAGGGATTCGAAGATATCCAGGGAGATGTCCAGGCGGTCTGCTTCTTCCGCATCGACGCTGAAACCAAGGCCGAATTTTTTCGCCTCCAGTGCCAATTCGCGAATGCGAGGAACCATTTCGTTCATTACCCGGGCTTCCTGCACGTACTGATAGCGCGGATGCAAGGCGGAGAACTTGACCGAGATGCCGTTGGCGTCGATCACATTATCTTTGTCTTCACGCTTGCCAATTTCGCGAATCGCTTCCATATAGGCGTGGAAGTAACGCTGCGCATCCTTCATGGTGCGCGCGCCCTCCCCCAACATATCGAAGGAAAAGCGGGTGCCCTCTACGTTTTCTTTGCGGCCCCGTTTGATGGCCTCGGCGATATCGCGGCCCAGCACGTACTGCTGACCCATGATTTTCATGGCCTGGCGCACGGCGGTACGCACCACCGGTTCGGAGACACGATTAACCAGCTTTTTCAGCCAGTGATCGGTGTTTTCGGTAATCTCTGATTCCAGGCTTACCACACGGCCGGTGAGCATCAAGCCCCAGGTGGAGGCGTTGACGAACAGGGAGTCGGATTTGCCGGAGTGTTCACCCCAGTCGCCGGACAGAATTTTTTCCGCAATCAGGTCGTCGGCGGTTTCCGCATCCGGCACCCGCAGCAGGGATTCCGCTAGGCACATCAGCGCCACGCCCTCTTTACTGGACAGGCTGAACTCCTGCATAAACACGTCCAGCGTGCCCGCCTTGTCGGAATCGCCACGGCAACCTTCCACCAGCTCGCGGCCCACTTTGACCACGTGATCGCGCTGGCTGTCGTTCAATCGGGATTCCGCCAGCAGTGCCTCTACACGGGTGGCTTCGTCAGCGTGGGTGTTGGCGCGAATCTGGGCGCGCAATTCAGACAGAGTAGACATACCGGTTGCCTCGTAATGTTGGGTGACATAAGGAACGGTATTGTCTATGAATTTGCGGATAATTATTCCACAAAATAACAGATATTTATTTTATTATATTACGATTAATACATTTTAAACTTACAAAATTACAAAATTAAACACAAAGGACTCATGGGCTTCGATATGAAGCAAGGTGGATTAGCGTTAGCGTAATCCACCAAACTGTGCGACCTCCGGTGGATTACGCTAACGCTAATCCATCCTACGGCCCTACTCAACTGTTGCTGGAGCAGTTTGCTTTTTCTTTCCTTTCAGCTTTTTGGCCTGTTCTTTCAGGGCAGTTACCCGCTGCTCCACATGTTTATCCATTTCCAGGTGGGGTACACCGTCCAGCCACCAGTCCGGCGCCTCCTTGCCCTTCAGCTGGTGATCGAAAAATTCCTTCATGCGCACGGTGTAGTCCTTGCGGTTGGCCAGCTTTCTCACGCCATGGTTTTCACCCACGTATTGCAGCATCACCACTTCTTTGCCCAGGCGACGCAGGATGTTGTAGTACTCCACCCCCTGAGTAAAATCCACCGCACCGTCTTTGTCGTTGTGCAGCAGCACGATAGGGGTATTCACCTTGTCGGCAAACAGAATGGGGGAGTTGCGGCTGTAGGCCTCTGGCAAATCCAGGTAGTGGCTGCTGAAGCGGCCCTGACGGTCTTCAAAAATAGAGCCGTTGGAAACGCCGGAATTCCAGTAATTCAGCCCGTACATGCTGATCATGTTGGTGAGCGGTGCGCCGGTAACAATGGCGGCAAAGGCATCGCTCTGGGTAGCCAGGAAAGAGCTTTGGTAACCGCCCCAGGAATGGCCGTGCAGCCCCACCTTGTCTTCATCCACTATGCCGGTAGCAACCGCTGCTTTCACCGCCGGCAGCACCGCCCATACCGCAGACATGCCGGGGTTGTCCACCTCGTACACAATGTCTGGCTGCAGCACCGCGTAGCCGTTGCTGGTGTAGTAACTGAGATTAAAACCACTCACCCTCGGCATGACGTAATCGTGCAGATTCTGCGAGCGCTTCTCGTAGATATACACAATAGTGGGGTATTTTTTACCGGGTTCGTAGTTGGCAGGCAGGGTCAATGCGGCCTGCAACTTGACGCCTTTATCGGTGGTAAAATCCACCAATCGAGCACCGGCGGTCCAGTGGAATTTATCCTGGTTTTTGCCCACGTGGGTAAGGCGCCGGGAATCGGCAAAGCGGCTGTCGGTGGCGTAAAAGTCCGGGAATTCCACCGCAGTCTGACGAGAGTACACAAAGACATCGGCGTCTTTGGCTTTGCGAGGCTTGGCGTATTTGGCATCACCCCACTTGAGCAGGGTAACGCCGCGTCTGCCGGCTTGTACCCGGGCAATGCCGGATTTTTTGGTCCACTCTCCGTAGACGTTAAAGTACAGGTCGTCCGCCAGATCAATACCTTCAAACTGCCTGTCTTTATTGTAGGTTTCCAGGCCGGTGTAGCGCAGCTGTTTTTGCTTGCCGTTGCCGGTGAGGTTTTCAGCCTTACCACCGGTGGCGCTGACCTTCCACACATCCCAGCCGTCGGACAACAGCACCCATTTTTCACCCTTGGCCCAACCAATAGACGGGCGCGGCGGATCTACCTGAGGCACATCGCTTTCCGTATTGATAAACGAGGTTTTTACACCCTGGGTGATATTGCGAACTTTGCCCGTGGACAGCTCCAGGGTGTGATAGTGGCCGTTGAGGTAATACAGAAAATAACGACCTTGGGGTGACAGGGCCGCATCGTGGCGGATGTTTTCCAGCGCCAGATAACGCTCACCTGTCTTCAAATTGATGCGGTAAATATCGTTGTGCTTTTTACCGTTAAGACTGGCCATCAACTCATATTTGGAGGGGTCATAACCAATCCCCCAGCTGTGGTTGGCAGTGGTTTTAAGCAGAGGCGTCTGTTCGTTTCCGTGGCGCACAAAGCGTTTGCTGTTAATCTGGTAGCTGGCCAGATAGGTGCGATTTTTATCACGGCCCGCTTCTTTCTGTTGTTGAGACTGCAGCCGCTTGTCTTTCCAGTGCCACAACACCAGGCCCGGCTTTTCGTTTTGGGCAACTTTGGCGGCGGGCTTGCTTTTCTTTTTGTCTGTGGCCGGTGTTTTTTTGTCCTGTTGTTTGCTGTCAGCATCTGCCGCATTGTTTTCCTGGGTATCATTGTTTTCCCGGGCGCCATTTTTCGGTTGTTCAGCACCTTTACCTTTGTCCGCCGCAGGCTTTTCCACCGCTTTGACCTCGGCAATGCCAAACACCAGAGTGTCCAGCCTGTCGTTCCAATAGGGCTGCTGGTTGGCACTGATGGAGAACCCTTCCGGGAAGCTGTCGTCTTTCTTCGGGTCGAAAACGCTGATCAGCGATTTTTTGGTATCGGGCTTTTGCACACCCACCACGCTGTACAGCATATCTTCATAGCCCTCATCCTTTTCACCTTTCAAAAAGGCCAGGGCATTTTTTTTGCGCTTCCAGGCCAGCTTTTTATAGCGCGCCTTGCCACTGTCCAGTACCCGCACCACATCGCTCTGCAGATTGCGCACCTGCACACCGTTGCCGGACTGCCCTTTGGAATCCACAATCCACGCCAAACGCTCGCCAGCTTCGTCAAAGGCGTATTCGGACACATTGCCGATATTGATTTCGGTACCACTGGCCAACTGCCGCAGAATCAGGTCGCGGCCGGTGGCTGGCTGGCTTTTCGATTTGCCCGTCCCGGCCTTTGATGCCCCTGAACCACCCTGTTGACCGCCGCTGGCCGGTTTTTTGTGCAGCGCCATCCAGGGGTCGCGCTTACCCGCAAAGCGAAACTGCTGCACATCGGTGAATTCGGTCAGCTCACCGTTATTCAAATCCACCAGGGCAATTTTTCCACCCTTGGGTTTTTTGCCGCCCTGAGATTCCTTGAAACCGGGGTTGATATTAAACGCCAACCAGCGGCTGTTGCTGGAATATTCAACGGGGCCAGCCTGTTGCGCCCAACCTACCGAAAAGCGGTGTTCTTTGTCGCCATCAATTTGCTTGACGACCATTTCAGAGTCACCCTCCTCTGGCCCCACTATGTAGGCCAGCCAGCCTCCGCTGGGGGACAACCTGGCCGCTTTGGTGACATTCCAGGTCAGCATGTCGCTGACTTCCAGGGGACGTTTGGCCTCTGCGTTCTGCTCACTGGCAGCGGGCTTTTCCGCCACTGATTGTTGGCCCCAGGTAACGGGGCTGACGGTCAGGCTTAATAACAAGACAACGCACAGGCCGCTTGCCAACGGCAGGCGCCAGTTTGTACGGGCAGATAGAGACACAGAGATTCTCCTGTTCATAGGTGGCAGGTGTTGCCGGACAGGATAGACGTCTCAGAAAAAAAATTCACCAATTAACAGGTAAAATAGTGTAAATCAAACAGCAGAAAAGGCGTTGCGAGTAAAATTTTCCACACCGGATTCTGTAATTAGCACATTATCCTCGATGCGAATGCCACCACAGGGGATCAGCTCATCCACCTTGGCCCAATCCACATGCTCGCTGTATATGCCAGCCCGCACCGGTTCCAGCAGTGAGGGAATAAAGTATATGCCCGGCTCAATGGTAAACACCTGGCCCACCTCGACCGTGCGGGTCAGGCGAAGGTGCGGGTGATGAATGGGCGGCGGGTTGTCGCCGCCATCCGGTGCCAACTGATGACCGCCTTTGTCGTGCACCTGCACCCCCAGCAAGTGCCCCAGGCCGTGAGGCTGGAACGGCAGAGTCATACCCAGCTCCATGGCCGTGGCCAGATCGCAGGTGATAATGCCAAAATCAATAAGGATCTCACCGATGCGGCGGTGCATATCCAGGTGCAAATCCACAAAGCTCATGCCCGGTACGATGGTGTCAATCAGCTGCTGTTGCGCATCATCCAAGGCGGAGATCAGTTTGGCAAAGGTGGATTTCTTTTTCGCCGCGTAGGTGCGGGTAATATCCGATGCATAACCGTTAACGCTGACCCCGGCATCCAGCAACAAAGAGTGCAGGTGCTCCGGCGCCTGGCGCTGCACCCGGGTGTGGTGCAGCACACCGGCGTGTTCATTGATCGCAACAATGGCGTCGTAGGGCAACTCCTGGCCGGTGCACTGCACCGCCTGCAGGTAATCCTGGCGAATGGCCATCTCCGATTTGCCCGCTTTAAAGGCTTTTTTCGCCGCACTGTGGCCGCGAACAGCAACCTCGTTAGCTGCGCGTATGCAAGCCTGTTCGTAGGGGCTTTTTACCGCCCGCAGCCAGTCGATCTGATTCATCAGCGCCTGGGGATTGCGCTGGGTGTCGCTAAAGCCGGACATGGCGCTCATTTTCGGCCCCAGGTAAGCCAGCCAGCGAGTGTCTCTGGGCAGCTGGGCAAACAGGCCGGGGGTGTCGCAATAGGGGCACACCTCTATGGCGCTGTCGTAGCCTTCCGGCAGAGCTTCCGGCTCGCTGTGCCAGTAATCCTGGCACTCTTTGACAAACAACTTGGGGCGGGTTTCGTCCTCTGAAATCAACAGATAGCAGTTGGGGCGCTCGGTGAGCGGCAGCCACTCCTTGAAGTAGGGGTTCACTTTAAACGGGTAGTGTTGGTCGTCGCGAAACTGCACCAACTCAGCCCCGGAAGATATCAACAAATGCTCCCAACCGGTGCGCTCCATAACGCTGAGAAAGGTGGCAAACTTGCTGGCAATGTGTGACGGGTATAGTTCGGAAAGTAACGACTGCTGGCTGGGTAACATAACAACGTGGCTCGTGGAACATGGCTCGCGAAAGGTTTCACGATACCTTTAAATCGACGCATAAGTCCATAGGAGCGGCGCTTTCAACAAGTCGTCCACAATACATGGCTTAATAACCGTAATGAAATAGAATAAGGGAAAACATAACCTGCTCAGAACAACCTCATATAAAAAGCATGGCCAAAAAGAATAAACCCCTGGACCGAGTCGATTTGCAAATCCTTTCGATACTGCAAAAGAACGGCAAAATCTCCAACGTGGAACTGGCAGAGAAGGTCCACCTGACGCCGCCACCCTGCCTGGAGCGGGTCAAACGCCTGGAGCGCGAAGGCTATATCAAAAACTACGTGTGCCTTTTGGACCCCTACAAATTGCAGGCGGGGCTGCTGGCTTTTATTCAGGTATCACTGCAAAACACCACCACGGAAAATCTGAGCAACTTTAACCGCGCCATCCGCGAAATTGACGAAGTGCAGGAGTGCCACATGATGTCCGGCGGCTTTGACTACCTGCTGAAAATCCGCACCGAGGACATGCAATCCTACCGCCGTTTTCTGGGGGAGCAGCTGGCCAATATCCCCAATGTGCGCGAAACCCATACGTTTGTGTCCATGCAAGAGGTGAAATCACAAACCTCTATTGCGCTTCCCAAAGCCTGATTGACCATAGCTATCACAGCTGTGCTAAGGCACAATCTCGCAACAATAAGAGAAGAATAAAATTCATGTCCATCAGCCAACAACAAAGAGAACTGAGAAACGCATTTGGGTGTTTTGCCACCGGAGTAACGGTGATCACCACTAACGGAGCAGAGGATTCACCGGTGGGCATGACCGCCAACAGCTTTGCCTCTGTGTCGCTGGAGCCGCCACTGGTGCTGTGGAGTATCTGCAAAGAGTCCAACTGCTTCGACAGCTTTATCAATACCGGCCACTTTGCCATTCACGTGCTCACCAGCGCCCAGCAATCGGTATCCAACGCCTTTGCCTCCAAAGACAACGACAAATTTGCATCAACCAGCTGGCACCGCGACAGCAACAACACCCCGCTGCTGGAACAGTACGCCGCCCGCCTGGTGTGCTCCATGGCAAACCAGCACGACGGCGGCGACCACGTTATTCTGGTGGGCAAGGTGGAGTCTTTTGATTACAACAGCGAAACGCCGCTGTTGTTTCACGGCGGCTGTTATAAGGGAATTTCTGAATAATGGTGCGCTACTGACAGGACGTCAGGAGCGCGATTCTCTGTGTTTTTCGTCCGGCGACAACTTCTCACCTAGCAACATACACAGTCCGATACTGGCCATCACTCCCAGCACCGTCCACAGATGGGCATTTTTTACACAGCAAGCCAGTACAACACTGGCAACAAGACCTATCCCTATGGCCAGGACACACTTTGGACACACTTTCACGTCAAAACTCCGGCTCTAAATTATTGTTTATGGTGTTAGTTGGGGTATTTATACGCTTTGGACCGGAGCACGTCCTGTAAGCCAATCACGGCAAAATTGCCGACCCGTTGGCATTTACCTGCCTGCGGGCACCGAGCGGTCGCATTAATGGTGCGAGCTGCCGCCTGTTTTGTCAAAATTTGCCGACGAAATGACCTTGCGCCAATCGTCAACTATACTTTTCAGCCCACCTACTGACTATTCGCAAGGAGCCCGCCATGTCTTTTAAACCCGACAACTGCCCGCAGCTGATGCCCTACCTGGCAGTCAGCGACCCCAATGCCGCCATGGAATACTACGAAAAAACCTTTGGCTTTCAGCGGGACGATGAGCCACTGGTGCAGAATGGCGAGATTGTTCACTGTGAAATGATCTTCGGCGATGTGCGCATCATGATGGGGCTGGAAGGCTGCTGGGGCAACAGCGCCCGCACCCCCAAGAGCACTGGCTCGGACCAGGGTATCGGACTGTTTATCTACTGCGAAGACGTCAACAGCCATCATCAACAGGCTGTCGCCAGCGGTGCAGAAGTCACCATGGAGCCGGAAGACATGTTCTGGGGCGACCGTATGTACAGCGTCAAAGACCCGGACGGGTATCGCTGGAGCTTTGCCACCAAAGTGGGGGAATTTGACCCCAGCAAGCTACCGGGAGATATGCAGTAGGGTTTCGGGTTTCGACCTCGAAACCCGTAACTCGTAACCCAAAACGATTTAATTCTCCCGATTAATCAACCCCGCCAGCAGCGACACCAATAAATCGCAATCCTCCTCCGGGCTTCGCGACACCAGCAACACCATGGATACCAGGGCATTGTCCGGCAGGCGACAGCTGCCATCGTCGCGATGCAACAGGCCGTTGCGCTGCAAAAACCACACAAACAGCAGCGCACCCAGTTGCAGGTTGCCTTCCACAAACGGCTGCCGGTGAATCACCAGCCACAACAGGTAAACGGCTTTCTGTTCAATACTGGAGTAACCCCGGTTGCCGCCATGGGCGACCAGTTCCAGCAACGCCTCCAACTGCCCCGATTTATCAACACCAAAGTCGCCGGGCTCTCCGCCGGCAAACAGTGTGTCGCGCAGGCTTGTGATCATGGTGGTCACCTCAAAGTATTCCAGCGGCCGGGCCGCCAGCATACTGGTATTGCGCAAATTCACTTTACGGGATTCAAATTCGTAGAGTTTTAACAGGCTGCAGCGAAAGTTGCTGAGCAAGGGCATCAAGCCGTCATTGCTGTCAGTCACCTTGACCGCAAAATCCTCAGCACCGGCGCAGAGTTCATCCAACGCCTGCCGCAACTGTTGTGACGCCCATTGGCGGAACTGATCCCCAATGGGCGAATGCACCCGCCAGGCCACCGCCATGCACAGATCCCGGCTGTAGCAATTGAGTTCGCGACTTACCCAACGCTTGCCCTCCTGCTGCTCAATCTGCCGTTTGGTGCAGTGGTCCGCTTCGCGAAACTCACCGGTTTTAAACAGATAGCGGATCAAATCCGCCACAATAGAGGTCCTCACCCCCAACCACTGGGCGATCTGGCGCTGACTCAACCACTGGGAATCTGAGCTGACTTTATACAAATCCAGGCTTTTGGGCGTATCCATCTTTAAAGGTATAGCATCGAATGAGCAGAGCGTCTCACTGAAATGCAAAAAAGCCATTATGATGGCGCAATGAAAATACTGACCCTATTGATCGCGGTGAGCCTGCTGGCGGGTTGCTCGACTTACCGCCCGAGCAACCCCAACAACCTGTGCGAGATATTTCGCGGCGAAACCGATTGGTATGAAGCGGCGGTAGACGCCAACAAACGCTGGGGCACCCCCATCCATGTGATGATGGCCATCATGCAGCAGGAATCCAACTTCGTGCACGATGCCCAGCCCAAGCGCAAATGGTTTTTGTTTATTCCCCTGCCGCGCAAATCCTCTGCCTACGGCTACGCTCAGGCGCAAAACCCCGCCTGGAAAGACTACCGCAAAGCCACCGGACGCTCCGGAGCCGACCGGGACGATTTCGACGATGCCATCGACTTTATCGGTTGGTACACCCACACCACCCAGCGCACCCTGAAGGTGTCCAAGTGGGATGCCTACAACCAATACCTGGCCTACCACGAAGGCCGCGGCGGTTATTCACGCAAAAGCTATCAAGGAAAAAAATGGCTGCTGGGGGTGGCCAATAAAGTGAAAAGCCGCGCTGCCAGCTACAACGCCCAGTTAAAAAGCTGCAAGAAAGAGTTGGATGACGCCATTGATGGCTGGTGGATTTTTTAGGACTGACTCCCGTCATCCTGAGCGGTTCCTGTCATCCTGAGCGCAGCGAAGGATCTCATACTGACACCAAGCTGAAGATCCTTCGCTGCGCTCAGGATGACAGCCTATTTCAAACTGGAGAAAGTTGTCACTCCCCAGGCTTGCCCCCCGCACTGGGAAACGGAAACTGGCTGACATTGGAACCCGGCTTGGCCTCGGTGATTTTACCAGTGCCGCCCTTCTCCACCTCGTCGATGCGCACCACATTGTGCATGGGAATAAAGGTGCGCTTGACCGTAGAGAACTCGGTTTTCAGTTTTTCCTCCGCCGGATCCACAATCATCTGGCTGCGCTCGTTAAACACAAACTCCTCCACCTCAAGAAACCCCCACAGATCACTCTGATACACGTGGCGGCAGTAAATTTCGTACACTTCGTTCTGGTTGAAGAAGGAAACGCGGTAGACGGGAGTCTTTGACATGGCTTTTGGTAAAAACAGGTTGGCAGAAAATGGCCGCGAAGCATACACCCCGCCGACTCTGGTGTCACCCTGGCGATACTGCCAAAATGCGACCTGACCATCAAAAAAGTCATCGGAGAGCTGCAATGAGTCACCATATCGAAATCGAATACTGCACTGGCTGCCGCTGGTTACTGCGTGCCGCCTGGATGACCCAGGAACTGCTCACCACCTTTGAGTCGGAATTGACCAGTGCCACTTTAAAGCCCGGCACCATCGGCGGCATTTTTGAAATCCGTCACAACGGCAATACACTGTGGTCGCGCAAACAACAAGGCCGCTTCCCGGAGATCACCGAACTCAAACAACTGGTGCGGGATCGCATCGCCCCGGAACACGACTTGGGACACTCCGACAAAAGATAGCAAAAAAGGCGCCGCAAACAGCGCCTGCGCGGGGATGACGAGAGCTTTTATGGTATGCTGCGCGGCCTTAAAATTTGCACACTATTTGACCAACATGAGCACCAACAGCACGTCCACCAACAAGCCCGTCAAAAAGCTCCATATCGTCACCCACGGCTGCCAGATGAACGAGTACGACTCCGCCCGCATGCGCGATTTGCTGGGGGAGAGCCACGAGATGGTGACCACCGACGATCCATCCGAGGCGGACGTTTTGCTGCTCAACACCTGCTCCATTCGCGAAAAAGCTCAAGAGAAAGTATTTCACCAACTGGGACGCTGGCGACCGTTCAAGGAGGCCAACCCGGACGTGGTGATCGGCGTGGGCGGCTGTGTGGCCAGCCAGGAAGGGGACGCCATTGCCAAGCGCGCACCCTTTGTAGACCTGGTGTTTGGCCCGCAAACCCTGCACCGCCTGCCGGAGATGATGACCGAAAGCGAACAGTCCGATGGCACTGTGGTGGTGGATATCAGCTTCCCGGAGATTGAGAAGTTCGACAACCTGCCGCAACCGGAAGCGGACGGTGCCACTGCGTTTGTGTCCATTATGGAAGGCTGCTCCAAGTACTGCACCTTCTGCGTGGTGCCTTACACCCGTGGCGAAGAAGTGAGCCGCCCGCTGGCGGATGTGCTGGCGGAAGTGGCTCACCTTGCTGAGCAAGGGGTGCGGGAAATCAACCTGCTGGGGCAAAACGTCAACTCCTACCGCGGCGAAACCCCGGAGGGGGATATCTGCGATCTGGCGGAACTGATCGGCTATGTGGCCGAAGTAGATGGCATTGACCGCATACGCTACACCACCAGTCACCCTGTGGAGTTCAGCGACAGCTTGATCGCCGCCTACGCGGAAGTGCCAGAACTGGTCAGCCACCTGCACCTGCCGGTGCAAAGCGGTTCCGACCGCATACTGATGGCCATGAAACGCGGCCACACAGCACTGGAATACAAATCCAAAATCCGCAAACTGCGCCAGATTCGCCCGGACATCAGCATTTCGTCAGACTTTATTATCGGCTTCCCCGGCGAGAGTGAAAAAGACTTTGCCGACACCATGAAGCTGATTGAAGACATCGGCTTCGACACCAGTTTCAGCTTTATTTACAGCGCCCGCCCCGGCACCCCCGCCAGCGACCTGCCGGACAACACTCCGGGCGATGTGAAAAAGCAACGCCTGAAAATACTGCAAGACCGCATTACCCAAAACGCCCTGCGCATCAGCCGTCACATGGTAGGCAACACCGAACGGGTGCTGGTGACCGGCATTTCCAAAAAAGACCCGGGGCAACTGCAAAGCCGCACCGAAAACAACCGGGTAGTGAACTTCCGCTGCGACGACCACAGTCTGATTGGCCACTTTGCGGATGTGCTGATTGAAGAAGCGCTGCCGAATTCGCTTAGGGGAAGTTTGATCGCACCCGAATAATGTCATCCTGAGCGCAGCGAAGGATCTCGCAATGGCATCAACCAAAGAGATTCTTCGCTGCGCTCAGAATGACAGGACAAAACATTACAACAACGACTCCACATACAGCTTGTGGCGCTTCATATAGGTTTCGGTAATCAGCCGATTCACCTCATCCTCCCCCATCAACTGCTCACTAAACCCTGGCACCACCGGGTCGATGGTCAGCTTTGCTGCCTCAGCAAAGTGAACAATCAGGTCCTTGGGATTTTCACAGCCCAGTGAGATTCGTACCGTTGTGGGATAGATACTACCCTTCTTCTGGTCTTCCTCGCTCAGCTCCGAGTGGGTGGTCAGGCCCGGGCAGCTGACGATGGTATTGGTTTGCCCCAGGCTGATTTGATGAGAATAGGCCGGTTCCAGTGCATCGAAAAAGCGCTGGAAGCAGTTTTTGGGAATGCTGCCCATATCAAAGGTAAACAGCGGCGCGGGCAGACCGTGTTTGAGATGCTTCTCTTTCAACTCGTAGTTTTCGTTGCCGGAAACCCCGTGGCAATTCACCCGAATACCGGGGTGGGCAGCAAAGTAGTTGGCAAGAATCTCCGTATTGATGGCTTTGTTGATTACCCGCAAATTCAGGGTACGCATGCCCTGCAGCACCTCAAACGCGGAATCCGCCGACAGGAACGCGCCCTTGATGTAGTACACGTTCCAGAACATGGTGTTTTCCCAGCCGGGCATGCCCTTGGGAATAAACATATCTTCGTTGCGGGCGATTACGCCACCGGCAATCACCGAGCCGGTACCGGTCAAATCCTTGGTATAACTGTGGATCATAAAATCCGGGCGACAGTCGGTGTCCGGGTGGCGCAGGGGCTGCTGCAACACCGGCGTACCCACCGTGGCATCCAATATAACCCGCAGCCCTTCGGCATGGGCGGCTTTGCAAAGTGCGGGCACATCCAGCACATAGCCGTGGGGGTTACAGGGGGACTCGATATACAGATACGCCTGCTTGCCGTTTTCCAGGCGGTCGGCATACCTGGCTTTGGCCTCGCGCCAACAGGCCACAAAGCCTTCCACGCCAAAACCATCGTACTGTTCCACACCGATATTGAGGTTAGAGGGCTTGGCAAACCAGTCGTGAATCAGTTGGTGAGCACCGCCGTAAATATTGCGGCTGGCAATCAGCACATCTTCGTGGCCCAGTACATGAGACAGAGTGCCATCGATGGCCGCCATGCCGCTGTTGTAATTCCAGGCCATATACTCACCGGCGTGAGGGCCGCACTCCAGGTCTACAATGTGGTTGGCCAGGGCGATGGACGTGGGATTGAGCAGCCGCGAGTAGATTTGCAGCATAAATTCCTTGCCCTCGAAGGCATCGGCAATCCAGTCGGCGCAGGCAAAAGTGTAGGTGGCGGTGCGGGCGATAACCGGAGTGGCGGAGAACAGCGCCGTCACGTTATCCAGAATCGGGTAGGCGCAACGCGCCGCCTGGGTAGCACCGGATTCACCCAGGCCCTGGTAGCTTTTGCGAAAGCTGTTCTGAAAATTATCGAGAATTTTGGCGATTTGGAACGACAAAAACTTCTTGGCATTAAACAGGGCAATGCGATCACCGCGATCCAGCTCCTGCATGCTGCTTTGCGCCAGCTGCCAGACATCGTCCAGACTGCCCTTGCACTGGTACAGACTGCGGGTAATCTGTGTCAAGCCCTGACCCAGCTCGCTGCTTGCATCAATACCAAAATGACCCAGCTGTTCAGTCACCAGCTGATCCAGGCCCTCGGCCTGGCTGCTGTTGCGTACCGGTGACAATTCGCGGGCAGATGCCAGATTAAAGTCATTGTTATTCACAAAATCTCTCCAAAAATTCAAAAATATGCATTGCATACTAATTTCTATAAAAAATAGAATGGCAACTCCGAATTAAATTCTAAAATGACATCCAAAATGGCCATTGACCGAACAGACTTCGAAATTCTGCGCGCTCTGCGGAAGAATGCGCGGATATCCAACAAAGAACTGGCCGACACCGTTGGCCTGGCACCGTCATCCTGCCTGGCGCGGATGCGCCACTTGCGAGCCAGCGGTGTTATTCGCGGTTACCACGCAGAGCTGGATACCCAGGTAACCGGGGCAGAAATACAGGCACTGGTGGCGGTAAAGCTGCACCGCCATTCTCGCGGCGATGTGGAATCTTTTCGCCAACACCTGCTGCAACTGCCTGAAGTGATTAATGTTTTACACACCAGCGGGGCCAGCGATTTCCAGGTGCAGATATGGGTGAGCAGTACCGCCCACCTGCGGGACTTTGTGCTCTCTGCCTTTACCGAGCGCCCGGAAGTGGCCCATATCGAAACCTCACTGATTTACCAGCAGTGGCAAAGTTGGGAGCTGCCAGAGCCGGGCAACTTTTAAAAGCCGTCATTGTCATCGCTGAGTGCAGCGACATTGCTGTACGGGATAACCACCCAAGCCGTCATTGCGAGCGCGGCGCGGCAATCCAGTGTCTTTTAAGTGACTGATATACAAGCAAAGTCGCTGGATCGCCGCGCTTCGCTCGCGATGACGATTTTTTAGGTTTCGCTGCCACCCATTTGGCTGCAGGTCTCGCGTACTGTATTTTTACGGCGATTACTTCGAAATATGCCGGACAGCAGTGTGCCTGCGCGGGAATGACAGGTTAGGAGGTTTTAAGCCCGATTGCCCTGCGGGCACTTATTTTATGTATTCCCCTGCCCCCCCAAAGGCGATATGCTAGACACATCATTCCGGCCCAAAGGCATACACACACCAGCTTGAACACGACCAGCTTGAACACAAAAAGCGCCACCCACACCGTCACTCTGGAACCCAATGACGCCAGACATCTGGCCTCCCTCTGCGGGCAATTCGACGCACACCTTCGCCAAATCGAGCAGCGCTTGAATATTGAAATTCGCAGCCGTGGCAATGTATTTGCGTTACAGGGTGCGCCGCAAAGCACCGCTGCCGCCAGCAACTTGCTGCGCAATCTGTACCGGGAAGCCGCCAGTGGCCAGCAGCTGACCCCGGAAGCCGTTCACCTGTCGCTGCAGCAGGCGCTGCAAACCATAGAGCCTTCAAAAACGACACCCATGACTGCAAATACTCCCTCCCAGGACGGCGACGACAACCTTGACGCGTTCACCCTGATCCGCACCAAAAAAGCCAATATCAAACCCCGTGGTGGCAACCAGCAACGCTATGTGCGCGCCATTCACAACCACGACATCAACTTTGGCATTGGCCCGGCGGGTACCGGCAAAACCTACCTGGCGGTGGCCTGCGCGGTGGAAGCCCTTTTACGGGACGAAGTAGAACGCATTCTACTGGTGCGCCCGGCGGTGGAAGCGGGGGAAAAGCTCGGCTTTCTGCCCGGCGACCTGTCACAAAAGGTCGACCCGTACCTGCGCCCCCTGTACGACGCCCTGTACGAAATGCTCGGCTTCGACACCGTGGAAAAACTCATCGACCGCAACGTCATCGAAATTGCGCCGCTGGCCTATATGCGTGGCCGCACCCTCAACGGCTCGTTTATCATTCTCGACGAAAGCCAGAACACCACTCGCGAGCAAATGAAAATGTTCCTCACCCGCATCGGTTTTGGCTCCACCGCAGTCATTACCGGCGACACCAGCCAGATTGACCTGCCCCGGGGCACCAAATCCGGCCTGGTGCACGTGACCGATGTACTAAAAGAGGTAGACGCCATCAGCTTTACCCATTTCAAACCCAAAGACGTGGTGCGTCACCCACTGGTAGCCCGTATCGTGGAAGCCTATGAAGCGCACGAGAAGGATGAACCAAAGTGACCAATCTCGTCCGGTTTGGCAGCGGCCTGATGGAGATTGCCGCGACGCCTGCGGCTCCTCGCAGTGACGACCTATAAGCCATGAACCTGCACATCGACACAGAAAACGCCTCCGGCAGCGACCAGGTACCCGACGACGATCAGGTGCACCGATGGGTCGCTGCCGCACTGCGGGCACTACCCCCGGAGCAGCAGCGCCAACAGGCAGAACTTTCGGTGCGCTTTGTCAACGAGCGGGAAAGCCAGCACCTCAACCATCGCTATCGCCACAAGAACAACCCCACCAATGTGCTGTCGTTCCCATCGGAGCTGCCGCCGGAACTGAACATCCCCCTGCTGGGCGACCTGGCCATCTGCACCCAGGTAGTCGCCCAGGAAGCCAAACAACAGCAAAAAGCCGCAAACGCACACTGGGCCCATATGCTGGTTCATGGCACCCTGCATCTGCTGGGTTACGACCACATTGACGACGGCGATGCCAACCAAATGGAAACACTGGAGACCCGCATAATCACCGGCCTGGGCTTTCCACCCCCCTACAACGATTACCCCAATGATGGAGCACCACAAAACTCATGAGCGACGACATTGACAGTAGTCACCAGGACAACAAGTCCTGGCTCGACAAACTGACCAACGCCTTCTCCTCCGACCCGGAAACCCGCGAAGAACTGCTGGAAGTGCTGCGCGAAGCCCACAACAACAAAATCATCGACAGCGAGGCCCTGGAAATCATCGAAGGTGCGCTGGAAGTGTCGGAACAACAAGTGCGCGACATCATGATTCCCCGTTCCCAGGTGGTCGCCATCGAATACGACCAGACCCCGGAGCAGTTTCTGCCGGTGGTGATTGAAAGTGGCCACTCCCGCTTCCCGGTGGTGGGGGAATCCCACGACGATATTCGCGGCGTCTTGCTGGCCAAAGAGCTGCTGCCGCTGCTGCTGAAAGACAGCGGCGAGTTCCACATGGACGACCTGGTGCGCCCGGCCACCATCATCCCGGAAAGCAAGCGCCTCAATGTACTGCTCAAGGAATTTCGCGAACAGCGCTACCACATGGCCATGGTGGTGGACGAATACGGCACCGTGTCTGGCCTGGTCACCATTGAAGACGTACTGGAAGAAATCGTCGGCGAAATCGAAGACGAAACCGACGAAGAAGAAGTGGCGCAAATTCGCCCGCAGGCGGACGGCAGCTTTCTGGTGGAGGCCCTCACCCCCATCGAGGAATTTAACGAACACTTTGAAGCCAACCTGGACGAAGAAGAATACGACACCATCGGCGGCATTGTGATGCAGGCCTTTGGCCGCCTGCCCAGCGAAGGGGAACAGGTGCAGGTGGATGGTTTCTCGTTCTCCGTGGTCAAAGGCGACAACCGCCGCATACACCTGTTGCAGCTAGCCGCTATCTGACCAACACAGCGTCATTGCGAGCCGCGTCGCTTCGCTCCTCGCAATAACAGCAGTCATAAAATGATGAAACCAACCACCCTACACTGCATCGCCCTGCCTGTTGCCGGCGCCCTGTTGCCCCTCTCACTGGCCCCCTTTTTCTGGTGGCCGCTGGGTATTGTCAGCGTGGCAGTATTGGCGTATCTGCTGCCGGGGAAAACCGCTAAAGCGAGCTACTGGCACACAGTGCTCTACTGCCTGGGCGTATTTGCGGTGGGCGCCAGCTGGGTGTTTAACAGCATCAACGTGTACAGCGAGACGCCCTTTGCAGCGGCACTGCTGATTACCACCCTGTTTATTGCCGTGCTCGCACTGTTGTTTTCCCTGCCTTTTATGCTGTGCTCACGACTGGATAACGGCTGGACATGGCTGCTCGGTTTTCCCGCCCTTTGGGTAACTGCAGAATGGTTTATCGGATGGGTTTTTACCGGCTTTCCCTGGGTTTACCTGGGCTACGGCCATATCCACAGTTGGCTGGCGGGCTGGGCGCCACTGGGAGGGGTGTGGGCAATCAGCTGGATAGTGGCACTTTGCGGGGCCACCTTCGCGTACCTGATAAAACAACGCAACCGCACGGTCTTTATCGCTGCCATCATCTGCCTGACGCTGTGGCTGTCGGGACTGGGGTTCAAAAATGTGCAATGGACAAACCCCGGCCAACCGCTGAGCATCGGCGTACTGCAGCCCAATATCCCCCAAAACGACCGCTGGCAAATCAACTACCGCGACCGCATTATCAGCAATAACCTGAGCCTGGCTGAACCCCTGTGGGACAACCAACTGGTGATCTGGCCAGAGGCCGCCATTCCCGAACTGCAACATCGCGTGATGCCACTGATACGCCAGCTCGACCAACTGGCCCGGCAAACAGACACCGCGTTTATCACCGGCATTCCGGTATACAACTTTGCCGACGACGAGTTCTACAACAACGTTATTGCCCTGGGCAAAGCCAGCGGCGAATACCGCAAGCAACACCTGGTGCCCTTCGGAGAATACGTGCCGCTGGGGGATGTGATCCGAAAAATGGGCGGCTTTTTCGACCTGCCCATGTCCGGCTTTACACCGGGCAGTGACCACCAGCCATTAATCACCAGCGGTGATCATAAAATTGCCACCGCCATCTGCTACGAAATTGCCTACCAAAACCTGGTGCGCAAACTCGCCCCCGGTGCCAACCTGATACTCACCGTCAGCAACGACACCTGGTTCGGCGACACCCTGGCCCCCCACCAGCACCTGAGCATGGCGCAAATGCGCGCCCTGGAAAACGGCAAACCGGTAGTGCGCGCCACCAACGACGGCATTACCGCGCTGATTGACGTGCACGGAAAAATCACCGAAAAACTGCCGCAGTTTCAGGAAGGGATATTAGAGAGTAGCGTAACACCACACACCGGCGTTACGCCCTATGGTCAGACTGGCCACTGGCCGATGCTGTTACTTTTGGGCCTGTGTTTGGGGAGTTGTTTTTGGGAAAGCCGAAGAAAACATGCCTTGCGACCCTGAATCGCCGAATGCATGGTTTCCTGAATTTGACCTGTGGATTGGCAAGGCGCTGGCGCAGGCGGTACATCAGGCAGTCGTGATTGACTCGGTCGAAGAACGCTTCGAGGTCGAGGTCTAAGCAGCGGCGCATTTACGCGTCCGACTGCCTTTGTTTGTTAGCTGTGAGATCTTTCAGAGAACCTGAAACATATTTGTGAATAATGCTTGATACGAATGTTTGGTAAGGAATACCTTCCTCCGACGCTCGTGATTGAATAGCTGTCAAATCTCGATTGGAAATTCGAATGTTAAAGCTGTCAGCTTGATTGCCTCGTTAGATGCTTTATTGTAATCTATGCGCATATGAATGCGCACGAGGCTGCACATGCAAACACTATACGATTTAAGGGCTCCAAAAAAGCCTACAAACCTTAGTATAAACAGTGACTTACTAGCAAAAGCCCGATCGCTTGATATTAACCTTTCAGCCACATTAGAGCAGGCATTGAGAGCCAAACTAGCTGAAAAAGAAGCCGAATCTTGGAAACAAAAAAATGCTAATGCCATTCAGGCCTATAACGAGTTTGTTGAAGAAAACGGGCTGTTTAGTGACGAATTCAGGGCGTTTTAATGAGTCAATTTGACGTTTACAAAAACCCTGGCAAAGCCAGTAAAGAACACCTCCCTTACCTGCTTGATATACAAAATAATTTTCTTGAAGATCTATCAACAAGGATAGTCGTGCCACTTGGCTTAAAGTCTTCATTCAGAAATGAAGATATGGATAGACTTACACCAACTGTAAACTATCTCGACGAAGAACTGTTGCTTCTTACTCCGCAACTTTCTTCCGTTCCAGCTTCTATTTTGAAGGATCAAATTGGATCACTAGCACACATCAGACTGGAAATTATCAACGCACTAGATTTCGCCATTGCGGGCATCTAACGCTGCTATCAGCGGTTTCAAACTTGGGCCGTAGCGCAGCGGAGGACCGAGTTTGAAATCCGCTGCATAGCCTGGTTAGGTGATTTTATCTTTATAACCCTTTGCCCAAAATAACATTGTTTTAAAGCTTTGTTTTAGCTCTTCATCTTCAACGTCTGGTAATAGCTCTACTAAAAACTCCTGCACTACTTCTTTTCCAAACTCTTTGCATAAATACCAAGGCATCTCTTCAATACTCAAATCCCAATACTTAGGGGTGGCATAAATAGCTCCTTCTAATTCCAGTGGACATTTTGGTGAAATTTTTAATAGGATCGTACCCGCAAGTTGTTGCCTCGCAAAAGCATTTTCCTGAAGAGATGGCTCGTAAAAGAAAGAGAATAGACCGAAGAACAATTCTCTTTCAGTGGCTTTCTCGCACCCGAACAAGAGCTGCTTTAATTGCTGCGGATTTGAAGGCCCGTAGCGATCAGCAGAAATACGGATTTTCTCTGTAATTGCCTTGCGATCCAACATTTTCCTCACCTAACGCCGCAAACATGGGCGACGCGGAGCGACGTCCATGTGCTTTGCCTGGTTATGGATGTGTATGTTAATAGTCAATGATTTCATCATAGAAATATGCAATGGGAGTTTCCTTTATTAGCACCATGTAACCGCTTCTATATTGGTGAACATTGATTTGCTCAAAGTGCCTTATAATGCTTCCCTCTATTTGATAAGAGGTCAGACATTCAACCTCCATCCTCAATCCCAAGGGCTTATCAAGCAATTCTATTAATCTTCGTGAGTAATATTCTTCAGGCCCCTGATATTTTTTTGTAAGATTCGCAACCCTCAAAGCATCTTTGGCACTATCGACGATCATTTTTTGTGCAATATCTTTGATTTTTACTGACTTCTGCAAGTTATATTTCTTCAAGTCCTCTAACCTGGCAGAACTAAAAGCTTCGAAATGAACGCAAGAAATAGGCTCTTTCTCCTCAGCAAAAATATGAGCTGAAAATATCAGAAGAATTAACATCAAAACTCTATTCATAGCTAATCCATAACGCCGTGCTCAGCAGCATTTTTGTAGAAGCTGTTTTGTGGTATTAACCACAAAACCAAGCGACGAAAAAAATGTCTGCTGGAGCACTTGGTTATGTAATTTTTGATATTGGCCAATTGTGATCATAAAATTTTAAACCTGGAAAACCACCATAACCTAAAACACTTTTTATATATTCCAAAAATCTTGGTGAATCTTCCATCCCTAATATTTTCGGGTTTGCTTCACAGGGTAAAACGACATGGTAAGGCGGCCCTCCGCTAACATTTTCTTTATGATAATAGTCGGGTGACAACTCTAATGCAAAACCGCCGTAATTATCTTGATACCACTCCGCTTCCTCAGGATCTTCAACATATTTTTTTGCAGATTCTAATATTCTATCCAAGCTAGACATAAAAAAGGGATCGGGATATATATCTTGATCCCAATCACTATGCTTACCAGTAAAATCGGCACTACCTACTTCCAGATAAAACTGTTTTATAGTCTCAGGTATCAGACCTATCATTGACTCTAGCTCGTCAACCAGAACTGATTGGGTCGGACCGGGCAAAACTTCATCGGGATGACAAAATTCGTAACCTAAATCTTCCAGATTAAATTTAAATTTTTCTAATTCTTGCTTTATTAGTTTAAAATCCATGAGTCATTCTTACATAACGCCGTGGTTTGGGGCGGCGCACGCAGTGCGACGTCCCAGCCGCAGGCGACAACACCACCTTGTTAAAGAGCAAGCTTCTCACTTGCATGAACATGATACGGCCTACCCTTGACGTCAACTGACTCTGGAACAGGGTAAGAATTTGCACAACAATCAATTTCCACATATGCCAAATTCCCGGCCTCATTAGCCATCAGTACTATTTCTAAGGTTTTACCACTTTCAGATAGATGAAAGTTAGCCTCAAAGACTGCCCCGTAACTATCTGTGTAAGCAATTGGCTCAATGTTAGTTTTGGAGTCAACACTTACAGCAAAGCTATTGCACCCACAATTGCAGAAGTCATAGAACTCAGCAGATTCAAACTGTTTTCTAAGGCGATCTATAGCCGGATATTCACACCGCTCAAGTATGAAATTTTTCCAAAATTTAGCTTTTTCTGGCGTGTTCATTTTTTCTCTTTAACGACCAAGGCAGCCGACGCGGCAGCGGTCGGCCTGCCCTTGCTTGTTAAGGCCGGTGCTCACTACGCAACCCCGATAATTCTATAAAGTACTCTGCTACGTGCTCATTTCTGCTGTTTGGTAAAGCCTTACTCAGCATAGCCTGAGCGGGAGCCCTATACCTTTTACCGTTCTTAACTATGTACTCCTGGATGCCATCATCAATGCCACTGGGCCCCTCAAAGCTGAGTGTGTACATCATTTTCATACAGAACTTTGAGATGGGGTGTGCTATGAATCCTGGGGTGATATCAGATACCAGTCCTAGCAGAACACAACATAGCATCAAAAAAATGCTCTTTACCATAACGATGATTGCGCCTTAACGAGCCCGTAGAAAAACAGCTTTCAGATTTCGTTTATTCACAGGCCGATACTCTCTGTTTCAACTGCTCACCATTTAACCAAATCCATTCAACATAATCACATTTTATGCGAATGAAGCAGATATTTTTGTGGATAACACTGTGTACTACTTTATATCGCCGTAATTGGCGATTTTCTCAATGTTATGC